>CAMCJO010000154.1 GCA_945875135.1 uncultured Porphyromonas sp. | reverse complement strand
TCTCAGCGTACTCGGCTAAGATCTGTGCACTATTGTCAGGACTCCCATCATTGACGCAGATAGCCTCCCAGTCGGTGAAGGTCTGCGCCACGACACTGTCTAGACAGCGTCGTAGGTACTTCTCTACATTATATATAGGAATGATGACGGAGATCTTAGGCATAAGAGATGGCTAGGTATGGGGGTCAGACGATGTTGCGAAAGCGCTCAGGGATCTCGACGATGAGACAGAGCCCCAGCATAGCGGGCTTATTCCACGCATAGGGAGGACGTATATAGGTCTGGAGTGTGCGAGCTAGGCGTGCAGTGGAGTCCCACGGACGAGCCTTATGGTTGGTCACCTGCTGGATGGTCTTCGACCGCTTGGCTATATGCTTTGTCCAGCCAGCCTCTCGTCGGTCATGATCGGCAAAGCGCGCCTCGATACGCTTCATGTCGAAGTAGCCAAAGTGAAAGAGGTAGAGCTGCGGATCAATGGTGAAGTTGTGTCCCTTGATGCGATGAAAGCCCGATCCCCAGATGACTGGCTGTGCGATGACGCATGGCTTGGTGTAGCGTGTCGATAGTCGCGCATAGTGACGCTGCTGGAGGAAGGGTAGATCCTCTCGAATGTCTCCCTCCTGCTCAAGATGCTGCCCCACATCGACACCTAGTCCCGATACGCTTACGCCCACCTTAATCTGGCTCAAGTACTCCTTGAGTCCCAGTCCAACGAGCGGGTCGACGACGAGTATCTCGTCGGCATCGACTCCGATGACGAGGTCGTAGCCTTCTGTGGTGAGCAGCTCCTTAGCGCGCTCAGAGAGGAAAGCTAGTCGTTCTTTTTCGGCAGAGACTACCTGCCCTTTGATTTTATCCACCGCCACGATCGTAGCTTGAGGACACCAGTCGGGTAGGGGCTGATCCTTGCCATCTAGATAGATGTATAGATGCTCCTCGCCCAGCTCTCGGCCGTAGTAGGCTGTCCACTTGCGCAGGTAGAAGTCATCATTGCGCACCATGGTCAGGGCTGCGACACGCTTGGTCTTCATAGCTAGGTGCTAGGCGTCAATGTTGGCGTAGGTAGCGTTCTCCTCGATGAACTCGCGTCGTGGCTCGACATCTTCGCTCATGAGCATGGAGAAGACCGAGTCGGCACTCGCGAGGTTGTCTATGGTCACCTGACGTAGGGTACGCGTCTGCGGATTCATCGTCGTGTCCCAGAGCTGTACGTCGTTCATCTCACCGAGACCTTTGTATCGCTGTATCTTGATGCGGTTCTCCTGTCCCTGACCATACTTAGCTACGAAGTCAGCCTTCTGCTCGTCTGTCCAGCAGTACTCCTCGATGCGGTCTTTCTTGCAGAGGTAGAGAGGTGGATTGGCAATGTAGACGTAGCCGTTCTCAATGAGCGGACGCATATTGCGGAAGAAGAAGGTGAGGATCAGCGTCGCAATGTGAGCACCATCGACATCGGCATCGGTCATGATGATGATCTTGTGGTAGCGAAGCTTGGAGAGGTTGAGCGCCTTGGAGTCTTCCTCCGTGCCGACCGTCACGCCAAGAGCTGTGTAGATGTTCTTGATCTCCGCATTGTCTAGGATGCGGTGCTGCATAGCCTTCTCCACGTTGAGGATCTTACCACGCAAGGGGAGGATCGCCTGATACTTGCTATCTCGTCCCTGCTTGGCAGTACCACCTGCGGAGTCTCCCTCCACGATGAATAGCTCGCATTCGCTAGGATCTTTACTCGAGCAGTCAGCTAGCTTGCCTGGTAGCCCACCGCCAGTGAGGGGTGACTTACGCTGTACCAGCTCACGAGCTCGGCGTGCTGCGTGACGTGCTTGGGCTGCTAGGATGACCTTGTCAACGATGAGCTTAGCCTCCGTGGGATGCTCCTCGAGGTAGATCTCTAGAGCCTCGCTGACGGCTGCATCGACGATACCAACGATCTCGCTGTTTCCGAGCTTGGTCTTTGTCTGTCCCTCAAACTGTGGCTCAGCCACTTTGACGCTTAGGATGGCTGTCAAGCCCTCACGGAAGTCATCGCCCGAGATCTCCTCCTTGATCTTGTCGAGGAGGTGCGAGTCGGTCGCATACTTCTTGAGCGTGCGGGTCAGTCCACGGCGGAAGCCTGTCAAGTGCGTACCGCCCTCGATGGTATGAATGTCGTTGACGTAGGTGTAGACGTTCTCCTGATAAGAAGTGTTGTAGGTCAGCGCCACCTCGACGGGTACGCCCTGCTTCTCTGTCGTATGATGGATGACGTCATGAATGAGCGACTCCTTAGCACCATCCACGTAGCGAACGAACTCGCTCAGTCCATCCTCCGAGTAGAAGACCCAAGACTTAGGCTGTCCCTCCTCATCGTGCACTCTGTGGTCAATGAGCTTAAGGTGCAGACCCGCATTCAGATAGGATAGCTCACGCAAACGGTGTGAGAGCGTCTCGCTACTATATACTGTCTCACGAAAGATCGTGTCGTCAGGCTTGAAGGTGATGCGGGTACCTGTGTCGTCGGCTTTACCGACCACCTCAACGCTCGTCAGAGGTTTACCACGGCTGTACTCCTGACGATAGATCTTACCATCACGATGTACCTCGGCAATGAGTGACTCGGAGAGTGCATTGACGCAGGAGACACCCACACCGTGGAGACCTCCGGATACCTTGTAAGAACCTTTGTCAAACTTACCACCAGCGTGCAGTACCGTCATGACCACCTCGAGGGCACTTTTGCCCTCCTTAGCGTGCATATCGACAGGGATACCACGGCCGTTGTCGGTCACTTGGATTGAGTTGTCTGATAGGATCTCCACCAGCACCTCGGTACAGTAGCCTGCCAGAGCCTCATCGATAGAGTTGTCGACCACCTCGTAGACAAGGTGGTGGAGTCCCTTCTCGCTAATGTCTCCGATATACATGGCGGGACGCTTGCGCACCGCCTCTAGGCCTTCGAGTACCTGTATGCTACTGGCTGAGTAAGCACCTTTTTCCTGAGGTGTAGTCATTATGTCTTTCTCTTGTTCGCTCATTGTAATTGGCTTATCGTCAGTGGTGGTGAAAAGGGCTATCTGATGAACCGGCTTCTCATCCCACTATATGTCTTGAATAGTACAAAGATACAGAAAATGCGAGTATAAACTCCCATTCTTTGCGCTAAAACTTTTTACGGCTACTGTTTTTGTCTCACTTTACTGCCTCTGTAAGGCACTCTCCAAGAGGAAAGTTCCGAGGAGAAACTCGCATCACCCTTTGCGGCTACGCACGAAGAGCCACTCCTCGGAGGTAACTTCATCAACGACCTCTAGTTTCACAGCCTCTAAGGCTCGGTAGATAGCCGTGCGGTCGGAGAGGAGGAAGCCACTGAGCCACACCTCGCCGCCTGATCGTACAGCCGCTACGTAGTGGGGCAGGTCCTCTAGGATGATGTTGCGGTGTATGTTGGCAAAGAGCAGATCCGCCTTGCTGGGGTAGGCGAAGAGTTGCGTAGCGTCACCATGTAGTACGCTGATCTGCTCCGAGGGCGCGAAGCCGTTGAGCTGGAGGTTGTGTAGCGTATTGGTCACGCACTCAGACGAGATGTCTATCGCTACGAGCGAGTCAGCACCGAGTAGCAGAGTCGCTATGCCGAGGATGCCCGTACCGCACCCCATGTCGATCACCTGGGCACCCGTCACATCGTAATCGAGTAGATGCTCTAGGATCATCCGTGTCGTGTGGTGCTCGCCTGAGCCAAAGGAATTGTACGCCTCGATGAGCAGCTGTAGCTCATGCGTCGGTGAGCTTGGTGCCAGCTCAGGCGTGGTGACCAGCATGCGTCCTTGTAACGATATCGGCTCAAAGGTCGTGCTGCGCCACGCTGCTAGCCAGTCACCTGAGGAGGCGACTAACTGGCGGTAGTGCCACTCTATATTATATAGTGTCAAAGTGCCAGCATCCGTAGCAAGTTGTGTGGCAACCTCCTCGCTCTCCTGCCAAGCGTCGTCAGATATATAGGCGTTGAGAAGCCCTTTGTCTGGCTCCTCCTGAAAGCTTTCGAAGCCCCAGTCGGCTAGCGTCTGAGCGAGTAAAGGCATCGCCCATTCCGTCTCGCTGCGTTGCTCTGTGGTAAAGGTGTAGTGGTGGTACATAGCGTTGTTAAGCGACTAAGCTCGTTGGGGTTAGTTTCTTTCGCTTGATGAGTAGCACGGTGATGGCGGTGATACCCTTGCCGATCGATGAGAGGGAGATAGCCCACCAGACAGCCGGCAGTCCCCATCCGAGGTAGATCAGTAGGAGTGCTAGCGGTATGCGTAGCAGATTGCCTACGATGCTGATTACGGCTGGCGTTTTGCTCCGTCCTACACCATAAAAAAGTCCCTGCGTCGTGATCTCCGCCATGATAAAGAGCTGGGAGAAGCTGGCGATGTAAAGGTAGCGTCCGCCCTCTATGTAAGTCCCAGGATCTGGTACGATCAGCGCAAAAAAGGCTTCGCCTAGGAAGAGGAAGAGCAGCGTCCCGAAGAGACCTATCGATAGCGTCATGAGGATCGTCGTCTTGTAGCCACGCCACACACGGTCAAACTGGCGTGCCGCATAGTTGTGCCCCACGAAGGTCGCTAGGGCGGTGCAAAAGCCTTGGCACGCATTCCACGTCACGCCCTCTAGCTGTCCGCCCGTCGTCATGACCGCCACGCCGATAGCGCCACCCTGCTCAGAGGCTAAGCGACCCATAAATATGCTGATCAGTGCGAAGAGCGAGTTGAGCAGCACCACTGGTACGCCGATAGCGAAGATGCGTTGGCTCTGCTCTCCCGCGAGCTTGGTCACGATAGAGCTCCCGTCAAGTATCTTGTCGCGGTGCTGCATACGGTAGTAGAGGATAGCGCAGACAGCAAGCTGAGAGAGGAGTGTGGCGAGAGCTGCTCCGACGACTCCTAGATGGCAGACGAAGATGAGCAGTGGGTCGAGGATCATGTTGAAGAGTAGCCCCAGCGAATTGATCTTGAATGGGGTCATGCTCCGTCCATGCGCATTGTAAATGCCACTCATGGCGAGCGTCAGAAAGTAGCCCGGCAAGCCAATCAATACGATGCGCAGATAGTTCAGCGCCATCTGGTGCACATCTGCCTCTAGACTGTAGACGCCCACGATGGGCGAGCCGAAGAAGAGGTAGACGAGTGCCAGAAGTGTCCCGACGATGAGCGCCCAGGTGGTACAGTGGCGAGCGAATTTGATCGCCAATGGTTTATCGCGCGCTCCGAGGCTCTGCGAGACGCACACCTCGGCACTGATCTTGGTGAGCTGAGCGATCGATGTGGCGATCCATAGGAGCACCCCGATGACGCCGACGGCGGCCACCTCACGACTGCCGAGACGTCCGAGCCACGCCATGTCGGTGAAGTTGTACGCCATCTGTACAAACGAGGTAGCAACGATCGGAGCCGCCAGTCGCAGCAGCTGCTTGCGGATCGGTCCTTGAGTGAAGTTGATAGTATCTGTTTGGGTCACGTCTGCCTTCTTGTGAGGGGTGTCGTCTAGAGCGACAGCCCCATTTACAAACTCGTTGCAAAGGTATCAAAAAAGGGCGCAGCACGAGTCCCTCTCCTGGTAAGAAACTAGAGTTTCACAGGAGGAAACTAGAGTTTCATAGGTAAGAAACTGGAGTTTCATAGGGGAGAAACTAGAGTTTCATAGGTAAGAAACTGGAGT
>CAMCJO010000153.1 GCA_945875135.1 uncultured Porphyromonas sp. | reverse complement strand
ATTGTATATAGTGGTCTTGCCCTCTGCTAGGACAGCCGACATGATCACATTGGCGGTACCTGTCACGGAGGCCTCCTCGAGGTGCATGTAAGCTCCTCGCAGGTGTGGCACCTCTATGCGAAAAGCTCTACGCTCCTGATCATACTCGCACTCCGCCCCTAGGGTGGCAATGCCGATCAGGTGGGTGTCTAGTCGACGGCGTCCTATCTGATCACCGCCAGGCTTAGGGAAGATCGCATGCCTACAACGACCAACGAGAGGCCCAACAAGTAGCACGGAGCCGCGCAAGATCTTGCTCTCATGGAGGAACTGCGGAGAGTCGACGAAGTCTAGATCTATCTCCTGAGCTTTGAAGCGATAGCTGTCGTGACTGAGTCGTGTCACCTCGACACCGAGCAGCTCTACGAGCTTGATGAGGTTGTTGACATCGAGGATGTCTGGGACATTCTCTAGGATGACCTCTTCGCTGGTTAGTAAGGTGGCGGCGATGACTTGGAGCGCTTCGTTTTTAGCTCCCTGTATGGTTACCTCGCCATGGAGTCTGTGACCTCCCTCGATGATGTAAGATGCCATAAGCTAGTATCGTAAGAGTAAGATAGTGAGTGTCTGTATCGGCTAACGTCTAGAACGGTTGGGGCGGCCACCAGGGCGACCTCCTCTGGAGTTGTTGCCTCCCCGTGCTGGACGCCTGAACTGTCGTCTAGAGCGGTTGCATCCCCGTCCCTGAGGTGTGCGTCGTGTGGCAACGTCTAGCTGGTGTTCCTCTTCGGTCAGCACGAGCTTGCCGCCCGAGAGTTCGTAGAGGTCCTTAAAGATGGTGTAGTCGTCGACGGCACGCTTATTCCACAAGAGATAAGCCTGCTTCATGCGGTTGGCGATGGAGAGTGCCAAAGCCTCGCGCTCGTCACCCTCGGGCATCTCGCACGCTTTCTTGATCAGCTCCTGAATGAGATGACCATAGTGGCGGTAGATGATATCATCCTCGGGATAGGACAAAGGCTCGGGCGCACCACGGAGCGCCTCCTCGTGAATGGGCTCTACGGGGTAGTCGATGTCTAGCGCAAAGTGCGACATGATGGCTAGGTGATCCCAGAGGACTTTGTGATCCTCCGACTTCTTAGCCTGCTCGGGCTGTATGATCGCCATCGCCTTGACAATAGCATGAGCGCACCGAGTCCGCTCGTCGCGGTCCTCAATGGTCAAGCAGTGGTCTACCATGTGCTGAATATGATGTCCATACTCAGGGAGAGGGATGACCTCGTGGTAGCTTTTCTTTTGGGTTGTTTGTATCGTATCTGTCATTGTTGTAATCTGTCGTAAGTTCATTTGTTGAGCCGCTGGCGCATCGCTTTCGTCTCGCTCTCGAAGCCTGGCTTAGCGAGGAGGGCAAACATATTGCGCTTGTAGTCCTCCACGCCTGGCTGGTCAAAGGGGTTGATCCCCATCATATAGCCACTAACAGCGACCGCATACTCCATCGTATAGATGAAGGCACCAATCGTCCTAGCATCGATCTGCGGCAACTGCAGCTGCAAGACTGGCACACCGCCATCTTCGTGCGCTAAGAGCGTGCCTAGATGCGCCTGCTCATTGACATGGTGCATCGTCTCGCCTGCTAGGTAGTTGAGACCGTCTAGGTTTTGCTCATCTGTCGGGATGGTGATGGTGTCTCGCGGCGTGTCGACGACGATCATCGTCTCGAGGATATTGTGGGGACCCTGCTGTATCCACTGCCCCATGGAGTGCAGATCGGTTGTGTAGGTCAGAGAGAGCGGGAGTAGTCCCTTGCCCTCCTTGCCTTCGCTCTCGCCAAAGAGCTGCATCCACCACTGCCCCATGGCACTCAGCCGAGGCTCGAAGGCTACCAGCACCTCGCTCACAGCGCGCTCCCGATAGGCGGCTTGTCTTGTCACGGCATACTGCACGGCTGGGGTCTCTAGCGGATGCTCCGTACTACGATATAGGAGTGCCGTGTCACTCGCGCCTTGGAGCAAAGCCTCAATGTCAAAGCCTGCCAAAGCAATCGGTAGCAACCCCACAGGAGTCAGCACGGAGAAACGACCGCCTACATCATCTGGTATGACGAAGGTATCGTACCCCTGCTCGTCTGCTAGGCGACGCAGAGCACCTCGCTTCTTGTCGGTAATGGCTACGATACGTCGCTTAGCCACCTCCTGACCATCACGAGCCACTAAGTATTGACTCAGCATGCGGAAGGCAATAGCTGGCTCGGTCGTCGTGCCACTCTTAGAGATATTAACAATGCCAAAAGGCTTGTCCACGACCAGATCCATCAGATCGTGCAGATAGTCACTGCTGATATTGTTCCCAGCGAAGAGCACTTGCGGACGTCCCAGCTCCGGCTGACGATGTGCGGAGAAGTGGTCTCCGAGTGCCTCCATGACCGCTTTGCCGCCTAGGTAGCTACCCCCGATGCCTATACATATTATATATAGGCACTCCTGACGAAGCCTATCGGCTACCGTCTGTACGCGCTTGCAAAGGTCACGCTCGAGCATCTCCTCGGGGAGCGTGAGCCAGCCTAGGAAGTCGTTACCAGCGCCTGAGCCCGTGCGTAGCGTCTCAATCGCTGCGAGCGCATCTTGCTCCGCCTGGCGGATGGTCTCTGCCGATAGATGAGCCTGCGCGTGTGTTGTGTCGATCTGTATGAGCGATGCGGCTGTCTTCATGGTTGTATCGTCTGTTAAGTTAGAAGGTTTCGTCCGTCAGCAGAGGCTTGAACTAGAGTTTAGCGGAACTTGAGCGAGAGGCGCTCAATAGTCTCCTTGGCCGACTGCTTATTATAGAGTATCTCGTAGACAGCGTCCATGATCGGCATATTGACACGGTAGCGGGTCGTGTTGAGTTCGCGCACACACTTAGCGCCGTAGTAGCCCTCCGCCACCATCTCCATCTCTACCTGCGCTGCCTTGACGCTGTACCCCTTGCCGATCATCGTGCCGAAGGTTCGGTTGCGACTATAATTGGAGTAAGCAGTCACGAGCAGGTCGCCTAGATAAACTGAGTTGGTGATGACACGATGGTTGAGCAGGTGTACCGTATTGACAAAGCTATTCATCTCAGCAATGGCGTTGCTGATGAGGACGCTCTGGAAGTTGTCTCCATAGTTAAGTCCGTTGCAGATACCCGCAGCGATGGCATAGATATTCTTTAGTACCGAGGCAAACTCAATGCCGACCACATCGTCCGACGTGGTACAGGTAATGTAGTCACACGAGAGTGTGTCAGCCATCAGATGCGCCAGCTCATCGCTGTAAGACCCTGTGGTCAAGTAGCTACGACGCTCCTGCGCTACCTCCTCAGCGTGACAAGGACCACTCACCACGCCGATCTGCTCCTTCGGTAGGGAGAACTCCTTGATCAGGAACTCCGAGACCAAAAGGTTTTCGTCAGGTACGATCCCCTTGACCGCATTGATAACCTGCTTACCCCGCATGCTACTACGCTTCACCTTCTTGAGGTAGTGCTTGATGTAGGGCGAAGGGGTCACCAAGATGATGGTGTCACTATTGCGAAAGAAGGGGTTGATCGAGCCCTCCGTGTAGAAGGTTATCCGATCTGTATCAAAGGCAGCACTAGAGAGGTAGTCGGGGTTATGCCCCGTAGCCTTAAAGCGCTGCACCTGATCATCACGACGCACATACCAATTTATCTCAGGCGTAGACTCTAGAGAGATCTTAGCCAGTGCAGTAGCCCAGCTACCACTACCTAGTATGCCTATGCGACCAATATCCATATTGACTGTACCGTACACACGCCGTACCCTCTATCAAGAGAGGTCTGCGTGAACTTTGATTATTTCGTAGACTCCTCGCCCACCCACTTGGATATTTCCTCCAGTGCGGGGATCTGCAAGCCTAGCTTATACTTCTTATTGATATCCATCATCTGCTGCATCACCTTGCCGGGAGCTTTGCCCGCAAGGTCTGCAACCGTGAGGTACCCAGCCTTCTGCAGGAGTGGCACCCACGTTTTGTCAATGCCAGCGGCTACATACGCCTCCTCCTTGTCACGCTTAGGCTGTATCTCAGGACGCATCTGTGGGAAGAGCAGCACCTCCTGAATACTCTCCTGACCCGTCAGGAGCATCACGAGGCGGTCCATACCGATACCCATACCAGACGTGGGGGGCATACCGAACTCTAGAGCGCGCAGGAAGTCGTGATCGATATACATCGCCTCATCGTCGCCACGCTCGCTCAGACGTAGCTGCTCCTCAAAGCGGTGACGCTGATCTATCGGGTCATTGAGCTCTGAGTAAGCATTGGCCAGCTCCTTACCATTGACAAATAGCTCGAAGCGCTCTGTCAGATCGCTCCTATCGCGGTGCTCCTTAGTGAGCGGAGACATCGCCTTCGGATAGTCTATGATGAAAGTAGGTTGTATCAAGTGTGGCTCAGCCACGGCACCAAAGAGTTCGTCGATTAGCTTGCCGACACCCATCGTGTCGTCGATCTCTACACCCTTAGCTTGGCACACCTTACGTAGTTCAGCCTCGTCCATGCCATCTATGTTGACCCCGCCATACTCTTGGATAGCGTCGATCATAGTAAGGCGACGATAGGGAGGCTTCAGGTCTATTTGCTGCTCCCCTACCTGAATAGTCGTAGAGCCTAGCACCTCCTGACAGATATGCTCGATCATCTGTTCCGTCATCTGCATCATCCAGCGGTAGTCCTTGTAGGCGACATAGATCTCCATGCAGGTAAACTCAGGGTTGTGCGTCCGGTCCATACCCTCATTGCGGAAGTTACGGCTAAACTCGTAGACCCCCTCGAAGCCACCCACGATCAATCTCTTGAGGTAAAGCTCATTGGCGATGCGTAGGTAGAGCGGTATGTCAAGCGCATTGTGATGTGTCACAAAGGGACGAGCCGCAGCACCGCCAGGGATAGACTGCAGGACAGGTGTATCTACCTCTAGATAGCCACGTGAATTGAAGAAGTTGCGCATCGACTGGAAGATCTTCGTACGCTTGATGAAGATACCCTTCACCTCCTCGTTGACTATCAGATCCACGTAGCGGCGACGGTAGCGTAGCTCAGGATCGGTAAAACCGTCGAAGACCTGATCATCCTTAGCCTTGACGATAGGGAGCGGGCGCAGTGCCTTGCTCAGCAAGGTCAACTCCTCAGCATGCACTGATATCTCGCCCGTCTGGGTACGGAAGACAAAGCCCTTGACACCGACGATGTCGCCAATGTCGAGAAGCTTCTTAAAGAGCTTGTTGTATAGATCCTTATCCTCTCCAGGGCAGAGGTCATCACGGGTCACATAGACCTGTATGCGCCCCGAGGCATCTTGTAGCTCCATAAAGGAAGCCTTGCCCATGATACGTCGGCTCATAACACGGCCAGCGATGCTCACCTCCATGCGAGGTGCCTCATCTTGATATTGGTCCTGTATCTCCTGAGCATGTGCCGTCACGACATACTCGGCTGCGGGATAAGGGTTGATGCCCATCTGACGTATCTCGTCTAGGCTGTTGCGACGTGCTATCTCCTGGTCACTAAGTTCTAGTAAGTGTAAGTCCATAACTATAGTTAAGTATAAAAACGCTCCACCCGCTGAGTATACAGCAATAATAGGTGGTAAATACCCATCCCGTCCCCCTCAGATCGGCTGGGGAGGAAAGACAGGCTCAAGCTAGCTGAGGCGTATCTGCAATACACCCTCTGCAAAAGTACTCATTTTAGACCTCACTACCAAAAG
>CAMCJO010000152.1 GCA_945875135.1 uncultured Porphyromonas sp. | reverse complement strand
CATACGCCACACCTCTCTCGTCGGAGCTCCCGCAAATCTCACGAGTGTGCGACCCGTGGGGGCTCACGACTAGTGCCTAGTGAGATGGCGTCCGTTGTCGAACGATTTTAACGAGCTTAGCCGCTCCTGCTCACAGGGTCGCTCTCTCCTGTATGGTTTGTCTCACAGTACGACGTACCTGATCCAGGATAAAAGCCTTGAGGAGTGCCTGAAACGTCTCATCACTCATGTAGACATCTGCCAGCTCGGCATCTTCTTTACTCTTTAGATCGAAGATATGCCTCTCAAGAGACTCATAGCACTTACCCTGCAGCTCCTTAGGATCGCCACTGAGCCCAGCACTGGTTATGGTGGGATCCGTTTTCACCTCCTCAGTTATCTGCTCCACATGCTGTCGAGCCTGCTTGGGGTCTTGCCAGTTGGTATCCCCAAAGCGGGCGTTGAATTCTTCCGTGATCCGACTTAGATACTGCATGTTCGCCTCAGCCACAACTGCGGTAGGAGCCTCCGAGAGAGGAGCTACCTCATAGTCCGTAGGCTCCAACCGGATCGTCTGCTCAGCGCGCTTTTGTAGCGCGTAGGTCTCTAGGGATACAGACCTCGTTAGCCCCTTGAGTGTGTCCTCTCCAGCTCCTCCAGGGAGTAGCGGTAGCAGAGCCTTGAGGAGCGCATAGTGCTTCTCCCACTCGACACTACACTCGGAGCTTATCGACGCTAGAAAAACATAGGTACGTAAGAACTCCTGTATAGCTCCTTTGAGCTCTAGCTGCTCCTCTTCCTCTAGCAGGAGGTAGCGCTCCTTTATCGTGTCTGGCACTGGCACGGTGCGATCCTTATCGGGATGACTAAGCCAGTAGAGCTTGCTGAAGTCATCCAGCTCTGCCTCTGTATAGAGGTGATAGCCCGCTATCTTATAGAGTAGGTCGTTGAGTCGATTGGGGTCGGTCTCACGGCTTAGGATCGTAGTCTGATAAAAGGGTCTAAACGCTTTCTCCACATCCTCATAGCTATTGACAAAGTCTATGACACAGGTGTCGCTCTTATTTGGACAGGTGCGGTTGAGCCGTGAGAGCGTCTGTACCATCTGCACCCCTGCGAGTGGCTTGTCGACATACATCGTGTGGAGCAGAGGCTCATCGTAGCCTGTCTGAAACTTATCTGCTACGACCAGAAAGCGGTAGTTGCCCTTCCTAAACTTCTCCTCGATCTGAGACGAGGGGAAGCCATTGATCTTGGCCTCAGTCACCCGCTCGCCCTTATAGGTCACCTCCCCGCTGAAGGCGATTACAGCTCGGTACTTACCCCCCCGCTCCTTGAGCAGTCGGCGCACCTCATAGTAGTAGTCTATAGCCCGCTCGATGCTTGCTGCGCAGAGCATACAGCGCGCCTCGCCTCCGATCTTCGTTGCTATGCGGCTGCAGTAGTGATCCACGATCACCTGCGCCTTCTGAGCGATCGTCTCGGGCTGACGCTCCACATAGTGCCGTAGCTTACGCATCGCTTCTTCGCTGTCATACTTAGGATCATCAGCCACCACCTTGCGGATCTGATAGTAGCTATCGTAGACCATGTAGTGTTTGAGGACATCTAGTATGAACCCCTCCTCGATAGCTTGGCGCATCGAGTAGATATGATAGGGGCGATGCCCCACCTCTCCGTCAGGACGGTCGAAGGGCGTGCCAAAGGTCTCCAGCGTCTTCGGCTTCGGTGTAGCTGTAAAGGCGTAGAAGTTGGCATTGCCAGCCATGCGTCGCCCCTCCATGTGCTGTCTGATCAGGCGATTCACCTCATCTTCCTCGTCCCAGACCTCCGCCTCTGCTAAGGCTTTGCTTCCACTGATTACTTGATTAGCAGAGGTGCTCAACTTGCCACTCTGACTCGAGTGCGCCTCGTCTATGATGAGCGCAAAGCGTCGACCACTCAGCTGGCTACCGATAGAGTTTAAGATGTAGGGAAACTTCTGTATCGTCGTGATCACGATCTGCTTACCCGCTTGTAGTAGCTTCAAGAGCGTACTGCTCTTGTCTGACCACTCAATGAGATCGTTGCGCTGCTGGAAGGCCGACATGTTTTCTTTTATCTGCGAGTCTAGATTGCGCCGATCAGTCACGATGATCACACTGTCGAAGAGAGCCCCGCTTTCGTTCTTCAATCCTACCAGCTGATAGGCAAGCCAGGTGATACTGTTGGACTTGCCCGAGCCCGCCGAGTGCTGTATGAGATAGCGCTGACCGATTGGGTGCCTGGCGGTGTCTTGGAGCAGGTTACGCACCACCTCTAGCTGATGCCAGCGTGGCCATATATTGATCTCCTTGAGATCTCCTGTATCCTTGTCCTTCGTTGTCACCACCTGAGCATAGTGCTCCAGTATGTCGCTCAGACTCTCTCGTGAGAGGATATCCTCCCATAGATAAGCCGTGCGTAAGCCGTCAGGATTGATCGGGTTGCCAGCACCGCCATCCTTACCCTTGTTGAAGGGGAGGAACCAGCTCTTATACCCGCATAGTTGCGTACACATATAGACCTCCTCATCGTCTACCGCCAGGTGTACCGCACAGCGCTTCGGGCGGAAGAGTAGCTCGTCAGGAGTGCGGGTACCCCTATATTGAGCTATTGCATTGTGCACATTCTGACCCGTGGAGCGATTCTTCAGCTCTATCGTCAGGACCGGCAAGCCATTGATGCAGATCACCAGGTCTATGGAGCAGGATGCATCTTTCTTGCTGTAGTGTAGCTGGCGAATGACCGTAAAGCTATTTGCCTCATAGCGAAGCTGCTCCTCGGGAGTCCCTTGTGAGGGGAGACTCTCGTATAGGTAGAAGGTGTCGCTCAGATGTTTGAGGCCCTTGCGTAGCACGTCGACCACGCCACGAGAGGTGATCTCGCTACGCAGACGGCTGAGGAACTTAGCTCTTTGTCCCTCCGTCTCAAATATCCTGGACTTGTCTACCATCTTGCCCTGAGTCCTTCTCAGGAAAGCCTCCAGCCGCCCCACGTCTACTCCATACTCCTTGTCATAGTCCTGGCTCACGCCCTGGTCGTAGTGATGTACCGTCGTGAGGTGCTGTACGATGAGTTGCTCGATGTCAGTCTCCTTTATAATAGGCTTCATAACTGTCCTGGCTGTTTGTCTAGTTAGGTAGTACGCAAATCTTTCCCGTGACCGCCTCCGAGATGATGGTCTGTCGCAAGTCTCGCATCTGCCGTATCATCTCCTCAAGCTGTCCTGTGTAACGATCTATCTGAGTCGTCTTCTCGTCCAAGTATGCCACAATCGCCTCTTGCTCCTCCTGCGGTGGTAGGAAGAATGGGATTTCTTTTAGACCAACAGGAGATAAGTCCCACTGCCCTACACGTATCCCTTTGGAGTTCTGGGTAAAGAAGGGAACATAAGCCTGTGATCTGATAGCCATGTTGAAAAACTCTTTGTTTTTGAGCCTTAAGTGACATGTATAATAAGCTGGGCTTACGATGCCTTGATGTCCGGACACCGCATAAGAGCCTTGCCAAGCTTTCATCTTATTGATAGCGAAGTCGCCTTTTCGGATTCGCTTGTATCCACTTAGATCATCTGGAATATAGTTGTGATTTTCTTCCTTAGAGTCAACATTTCGAACAACTACCCCAAGCTCTCTAACGACAGACAGCAACTGCTCATTCGGATGTCCTTTGTCTGAAAACAACTCTATCAACTGTCTTAGCTTCCTCATTTCCCAGTGCTGAGGTGTTTCGCCGAGCCAAGGGATGCCGGAGGGGCGGAGGGGTGCCTGGGGATTGATGCCACGTGTCACAGCCTCAGCGATGAGGGCTTGTCGCAGTTCGCCAAGACGCTCTATACGCTCCTCCAGCGAAGTCACATAGCGGTCTATCTGCGCGCACTTCTCGTCTAGGTACGCCACAATCGCCTCCTGCTCCTCCTGCGGTGGCAGGTATAAGCTTTGTGCTAGGTAAGATCTAAGAGTCAAGTTTTGTATCCCTGTCGTTTGTCTAATGAAAAGTCTAATGCCGTCTTTGATATGTAGCGTAGACAACAGGAGTAACAAGTATTTAGAAGAGACTTCATTGGTTTTAGGACGCAAGACTTGAATAAAGTTAGCACACATAAAAGGTGATGCTTCTTCGCCCTTGCTCCAAAGTACTACACGTCCAACGGGGGTCTTGTCTCCTCCGCCAGATTTTTCAAGCAGTATGTCGCTGTTTTGGAGCTGTTTCTTTTGAATGTCCTTCGTTGAATAGGATCTGTGCGTGGGAAGATCTATAAACTCCACGACATTGGAATTGAAATTAAAGTCTGCTACCCTAACGCAAACATAAGCATTATCTGGTGTTGGCTCATTTCCCCACTCTCCTGAATAGTTTGTCGAGAGCAAACTTTTCAAGCTCCTCATCTCCCAGTGGCTAGGTATCTTACCTATCCAAGAGATACCGCTCTCGGTGTATGTGTCGTATCGCTTCATTTTGTGTCGGGGTTGATTACAATCCAACGTCCTAGCTTGCGACCACCCTCTCTGCGCAACCGCCCGATGCTCTTGAGATGACGGATAGCACTGTAAATAGAGGATTCGCTGAATTCTAGCTGCTTGGCTAGCTGTGCATAGGTGGCTCTAGAGTCTGAAGATATAATGCGGATGATAGCCTCCTCTAGCTGGTTCGCCTTTTCCTTACGGCTACCTCCCTTTTCCTTTTCCTTACTTTCGCCCGCTTTATTCTTTTCCTTACCTTCGCCCGCTTTATTCTTTTCCTTACCTTCGCTTGCTTTGTTCTTTTCCTTAGTTACGCTTACTTTGTTCTTTTCCTTATGTAGGCCTACTTTATTCTTTTCCTTAGTTGCGCTTACTTTGTTCTTTCCCTTAGTTTTCGCTTGGGTGCTAGACGCTGTCTGTGTGGTGTTTAGAGGTTTATCCTTTTCCTTACCTTCACTCGCTTTATTCTTTTCCTTAGTTGCGCTTTTCGTTACTTCTTCTATCGGATAGTATTTGAGAGCAGATTCTGATAGGGCAACGGAAACAAGAAAAGCTGTCCCAAGGTTTAGTTGGAAGTTAGGAGTACCATTTCCATTTTCTTTAAGCTCCTCTTCTACACGAAATACCCCTCTACTAAAGCGGTTTACAAATCCGAGAACTTTCATTCCCTCGGCTATGATAGGGTTGCGATAGTCATTGACCGTAGGAAAGTTTTCCTTTGTGGCTTTTCCATATAGCCCTCCAGGATTGATGATCTCTATGCGATTGTCATATTGATAGAATTGTATCGGTCCATTACCCTCATAGTCTCTATGGCACACGGCATTCATCAGTAACTCTCGCATAGCCCAGTGTGGGTAGTCTATGATCGTCTCCTCCCTTAAAGTGCTAACAGGTATGGGACGACGATTGACAATTGTTGTATCCACAAAGGTGTCTAGCTGGCTAAGCATCTTACAGAGGCTCCCAAAAAACTTGTATTCGCTTCTGACCTCAGCAGATCGACTCTGCCCTCCAAAGCGTACATATTGTATATAAGCTCCAGGGAGGTGTCGCTCTACATTTTTTCCAAAGAAGATAATACCTGCATATGTGGGACAGTTGTAGCGCATATCAAAGAAACCTAACGATTGCATCTGTGCTTCTACGCTTCGGCCGTCTTCCTTCAATACATCTTCGGGGTATGCTTTAGGTAGATATTGTTGCTTAAAAAGAGAAGTATCTAAGTCTTCTATAGAGCATCCAATGCAAGGCATCGCATCAAAGGTCGTGATGTGGGAGGCTC
>CAMCJO010000151.1 GCA_945875135.1 uncultured Porphyromonas sp. | reverse complement strand
TAAGCATTTCCCCCCTAATCAACGCTGTCACATCACTATGAATAGACTACGACATACCAACATATATACGCTCCTCCTCATCTTGGGGGCGCTCCTCACCAGCACCAGTTGCGTGCGGGACTACAACAGTCTCGAGGGAGAGGATGAGACAGGTTATGTATCGATTCAGTTTGACTTACTTCATGCCCTGCACTCCAACGGTCTCAGAGGGAACTCGACGGAGGAGCTAGATAACAAGCTCCAGGAGCTACGTATGATCGTCTTCCCTGAGGGTGAGAATGCCTCGGTTATCAATCTCCTAGCGACCGACCAGCAACGAGAAAATAAGCGCATTATCTTCAAGCTTAGCAAGCTACAGAAGTATGACTTCTACTTCATCGCCAATGAGTCTGCCTCAGGACAGAAAGGCTCTGACCTGGCATTCCTCGACAATCAGGAGGTGATACTGCGTAGTCAACTCGAAGGGATGAAGACGGTAAAAGCTCCCAACATTGTCTCCGAAGAGGAGTTGACTGGTGTCGGGGCTTCGATTATGATGACAGCACTGTATAAAGGGGTGCTCATCTCGGAGTCTCTGCAAGGAGCGGGTACTCAGAGCTCTCCCTATATTATTGATCTGACTAAGTTCAATGAAGTGCAGCGCCCCAATCTTACCGCCACAAATAGAGCACCTGCCGAGCTGATGCGCTCCCTGGCTAAAGTGGAGCTAACACTTAAGGGGATCGTAGCCATTCGTACTAAGCCAGGCTCCACAGCCAGCAATCCTCAGTACAACTACTCTTGGGTACTCCCATACGGCTACAAAGATAGTTCG
The DNA here is from genome assembly GCA_945875135.1 of uncultured Porphyromonas sp. Lineage (GTDB taxonomy): Bacteria > Bacteroidota > Bacteroidia > Bacteroidales > Porphyromonadaceae > Porphyromonas. Next base: position 4,936 of record CAMCJO010000151.1, on the reverse strand, counting down.
AAGCTTCTCATCGAGATCCTCAATATGCCAAAGAGCTACACGCTCTTCCCGAGCAATCGACTGACTGATATAGCGACGGTGGGTACACTGCCTCCTTATCAGTTTAGCTTCAATAAAGACCCCAATCCAGCGTATATCGTTCCACCTACTATGACAGATCCCTCTATCGGAGGTATCTATGTGGGCGACTACAAGATCACGCTCTATCTACCCGAGTATCTAGCCTCTTCACAACTCGCAGAGGCGCAGAGACCCGCCATCAAGATCACCTATCAGGTGGCAGGCTCCGACGATAAGCTGAGCAAGATCTACCCCATTCAAAATGGCACCCCTGCTTCTACCGACTACGAGACGGTGCTGGCTGGATTGACTGATCGACCCGACTGGAACGTCTATCGCAATCGTTTCTACCAGATTCAGGTCAATATAGTGGGCAAGCAGTTCTAAGTCGCCCATATCTCTAACACCTATGTTCGCTTGTACTATGATTATGAATACCCTTTCACCACATATTACGCTCAGTGCCGTAGCTAGACGCTTTAGCCTAGTCTGGCTGATGCTCCTCTTGGGTACGCTCTCCATCTTTGCGCAGAGTGCCTCCGACTTTTCCGTTACGGTGGTCTCGACTCCGTCTACCTGCGTACAAAATGGTCAGGTCGAGATAAAGGTAAGCAAAGTCCCTGGAGCTCCGACCAACTATACTTACAAAGCTTACTACGATCTCCTCAATTCTAAGGGAACCTCGGTTACGACAACTCAAGGCTATGTTGCAAACAATGTTGTCGCGAACCTCTATCCAGGCACCTATACGGCTCTCGTACGGATCGAGATCCAGGAGACAGGCCTTAAGATAGACTTGCCGGCTAAAACGACGACTGTCACCTCCACTTACAAGAATCCCACCGTCAAGGTTCGTGAAGTGCGTAAGTCTCTCAACAACTATCGCCCCAATGGTAGTAGTACGCCCGTTCCTACAGGCATCCTCTCCGTCACGGTGCTGGATGGCAATGGCCCCTATACGCTCACGATCGAAGCGGCGCCGACAGCCTATAAGGGGAAAAAGGAGTTCTCCTTGGAGGAGGGTAAGGAGCTCTTCTTCTACGAGGTACCCTCAGGGCAGTATCGCCTCAAGGTCACTGACGCTTGTGGAGACGCCCCTGTTCAGACGATTGAGATGACCAACGTTCGTAGAGATCTGCTCAACGCCAACATAAGTTCTTCTAATCTGCCATTTAGGTCGTGGTTGAGGATGACGTCGGATATGCGTCTGAATCAGTGCGGATGGTTGAGACTTGACTATGAGGGGACACGATCTAGTATGGTTGAGCCAGACTTAAAGCCTTATTGGGATAATAGAGACACCTTGGCACGTTACTATGAATATGCTTGGCAGACTTGGTCTGATTGGAAAGCTAGTAAGCCGAGAGTGTATCATGAGTTCCAAAAGACAGCACCTTTTGGTACCACTGATTATGGCTCTGACGAAAATGCTATTTACTATAAGCTTCCCGATGGAGTAACCTATCAGATGATGGGACAACAATCTAGTTTATACCATCCTCTAGCATTCATCCGTGTCAAGGGCTCTTCAGAGGAGTTGCCTAGAGGTTATTCGGCAACTAATTATGGCTGGAATTCGCTTGACGTTGATTATAAAAGAGCATCAGATCCTTGTAGTCCTACTTATGTACTTCAAGTAAGACCTCGTAATGATCATGATGTACTCTTATGTCTCCCCATTACCGTCCGTGTAGTCTCTAAGACAAATCCTAATGATAAGCAAGAGATCACGCTGACCGAAGATATTTCTTCCTATACCGATTTTCCTATCCCTCTGAAGTATAGCGAGAACTATACATTGACTACGATCGCTGGCAATGGACAGACCAAAACCGAAACAATAGAGGCCATAACATGGAAGTATGAATTTTACAACGGTAATGTTAGTGACGATCATTGTATGGGTATAAGAAAGTATATACCCTGGATAAGGAGATTGCCCTTTAGTACGTCGTTTGCTGGATATAAAATACGATTCGTGTCAGCACCAGCAGATTTTACGCCAGAAGAGGGAGCCCTAGCCGTGGAGGAGGAGTACACAATACCTGAAAATATGACGGGTACTAATGTTTATCCATTCTCACCCAAAGCAAAAATAAATAGTAGTATCTACTACTATCTACCCGTAGGTGAGTACCGCTTTGAGCTTACGGATCCTTGTGGTACTAAGTACGATGTTAGACTGACTATAAATTCGAATAAAGTACCACGCTATGCTGGAGATATAAGTCGCTTTGCTCCTCGCACTGTCAAAGAGGAGTGTGGTCGTGTACGTATATATCCATTTGCAGGTGGATCGGAGGGGATACTTACTCGCGATGGCGTTTCTACGCAGCCTTACCTTAGGATCACAAAAATCCCAAAAGGGGTCTCGTACAAGGATATTAGATCCAATATTTCAGATGATTATTCTGAGTGGCGTGACTACAAGATATTTACCTCTTCCTATAAAGAGATAGCTGATCCGAAGTCGATTTATATAGACTTTCCTGCTACGGATGGAAGTATAGAGCTTACATTGTACTATAGTAAGAGTTCTTCTAGCTCATTAAAGTGTCTACCAACAACGCAGCTGTCGCTAGAAAATCCTCCTCTGACTTTTGAGCGAGACTCTTATATCGGTTATAGCTGTCCGTCTGGCACTTCGGGCTTGTTGCATATCGTCCCAGTAAACTGTGTAGGAGATGCGACCATCGAGATCTACGATACTGAGACCGGAGAGCTGAAGTATAGCTATACTAACGTGGATAAGACTGCGGGAATCACCCAAGAGCTCAAGGGTACTGCCGAGAACCCTGTCCCATCGAGTTACCGCATTAAGATTACCGATCAGCAGTGTGACAACACCTCAGAGGAGGTTATCGCCATATACTCTCTAGCATCGCCATCAGCCATACGCTCTAAGGAGCAACAGCGTAAGTTCTGCGTGGGCGATCGGATAGAACTAGAGGTCATCAACTTAGGTGATAAAGTCTACACGTGGACCTTGCCTAATGGTGAGCAGAGGACTGGTCGTAAGCTCGTCATAGATCAGGCTGAGCTAGAGCATACGGGTACGTATACAGTCTCGGTAGCAGCAGTCAAGTGTGATGGGGCTGAGACTAAAATCACTCTTACCACCGAGATCTCTGTCTCTCCCCGCGAGCTGTGGTGGAGACAAGATGCTGCGGATCAAAACTGGAACAATCCTAACAACTGGTCTCAAGCTGATGGCAAGCCCATTCAGGCTGTCCCTACCTCCTGTACTGACGTCCATATTCCAGCACAGGTAGACAAGGGTTACCCCGATCTATCAGCACAGAGTACGCTTAGAGATCCCTTTGGTGATCCTGTATGTAGTGATATCTACTTCCACTATGGAGCACAGCTAGGTAGTCCTCAGCTACTCACCTATGAGCGAGCTTTCGTCGATTACAACTTTGGTAAGATGAGTAATGGTGGCACTATCGTAGCGCATCAACAAACCGGTCATACGACTGCCGATAGCAAGCTCCTGGCTCGTGATCGCTGGTACATGGTAGCCACCCCGCTAAACAATATGGTCTCTGGAGACTTCTCTCTAGCAGGCTACCCGAAGACCTATCAGCGTTACTTTGTTGCATCACAGACTCCTAGTAGTGCTACGGATGTAGCTTTTACACAGCCCTTTAATACTATGACGCAGACCTTTGCTCCCACAGCATATTACCACGGATTCGCACTCAAGGTGGCTGGCTGGGAGTCTGGACGTAAGGGCTATGATGATCATAAGTATCTGAATCAGATCAATGGTATCATACGCATCCCCTTCTTTGCAGATGCTAGTCGTGCTACAGCTTATCCGCTGCACAGCTACGATGCGGCTGCGGGGGTTAGCACCTTCCGATATTACAATGAGGAGACGCTTGCTCCACTAGCCTATACAGAGCAGGCCAATCGAGGCAAGGGAGTCTATCCCTACCGCTTCGTATATGAGCGCTACAACGCGGAGAAGCCTACATCCAGCCAGATCGCCACGATTACGGATGGTGGCGTGACGATGCAGGGATATGCGTTGCCAATCAGTGGCGTTGCTGCTGGATCCTACATTATGGTAGGTAATCCCTTTATGACGCCAATAGACTTTGACAAGCTTTGGGAGTTCAATAAGGATGTCATCTATCCTTACTACTACGTATTTGAGGATAATCAGTGGCGGGTCTATAGCCTCGAGGCTTCTATCGCCTCGACCCGCGGTAAGACGATAGCCCCACTGCAGGCTGTCCTACTACGCAGTAAGTCTGGTAGCTCGTCACAGCTACGCTTCCCCACTTCAGGAGACAAGTCCGTACTACTCGCTTCGTGGAGTCTTGGTCGTGGAGATCTAGCCTCAGTACAGAGTGCAGAGAGGCCTTACAAGAGCGCCTCGCTGCCTATACACCTCCAGATGGGACATGGTAGCGATGCGCCACTAGCCTCAGCCTATGTCATGTGGGATGCTGAGGGCGACAATGTCCCAGCACTAGGTAACAATGAGTATAGTGAGTCTCCTCTTGTGTACGTTGTCGACGCAGACTGCGGTGAGGGTGAGATGGTTCTCTACCCCAAGAGAGAGACAGGGCGACTAGACATCGGTGTACGCGCTAGTTATGCATCTGAGATGGTGCTAGACTTCAGTGATATGGACAGGAGTCTCTACGAGTATATGACGCTGACCGACCGTAAGAGTGGTCGTGAGCAAGACCTCTTGCGTCAGCCTCAGTACCGCTTCGTGCACGAGCTGGGCGTCGCCGATCCTCGCTTCACGTTGCAGCTCAAGCGCTATGGCGTACCGACGGCTGTAGAGGAGCCCGCTCATGATTTTGTCACGCCAGAGATCTCTATCCATGCGGTCGAGGAGCGCTGTATAGTCCAGGCT
>CAMCJO010000150.1 GCA_945875135.1 uncultured Porphyromonas sp. | reverse complement strand
GGGGTGATCCTCTCCGAGACCTTTTTTGTACCTTTGTGGCGGATCTGCGGTGGTCAGCAGGGCGGATGCCTTGATTTTGTCGCCGTAGACTACAGATTGGGAAGGGTAGTGCCCTCCTTGTGAATTGTTTGCTCCTACTATATTTATCTATTTCATAGAGTGATATGATCAATCGGTCTATCGTACGCATCCGCGTCTTCCAGCAACTTTACCAGTCTATCTCTAGCGGTCGTCTAGATGTGGCACTTGCGGACCAGTCGCTCACGACCTCTCTACGTCACACTTACTACCTCTACTACTATCTGCTAGATCTGATACGTGCGCTCGCAGCCTATCAGAGGGAGCTACTAGAGATACGTGAGCGACGCTTCCTAAAGTCGTCGGACGAGGTGACTCCTCGTAGGCTCTCCGATATGACCCTCGTCAAGGAGATCGCGCGCTGTACGGAGATACAGAATCCGCTCGACGAGATGCAGAGACGCTGGGAGCAGGACGAGCAGTTGCTCCGTACGCTCTACACGATGGTCGAGGAAGATCCCTCGTACAGTGCGCTGCCTGAAGATGTCTCTACGCTCTCTATGCAGGAGCAGTGTAACTACTGGAGCAATATCCTCAAGCAACTCTTCCGTACAGCGGAGCTCAATGAGCATCTTGCGGCAAGCTCCTTCTACTGGGCCGATGCGACCGCTATCTGCGAGCGTCTAGAGGTCGAGGAGATGCCTACCGTAGAGCAGGTGGAGGCGACGGTAGAGCGTCTCAAGGGGTCGGACGATTATCGTGTCATCCCCTTTACCAATCAGCCTGTGGTGACGATACAGGACTTTGCGCTGAAGACTTTGCGCCGTGGTGCTAAGGATGGCTTAGAGCTTCCGGGCGACTTGCTCCCCATGTTTCACAGTGATCGAGATCGCCTCTATGCGCATCAATTGCTCTCGGAGACGCTCTTACATCGTGAGGAGTATGATGAGATGCTGACGCCACGACTAGATAACTGGGAGCAGGATCGTGTTGCTCTGGTCGATATGATCCTCATGGAGATGGCTGTGGCGGAGGCGCTCAGTTGCCCGGACATAGCGCTCGTCGTGACGATCAATGAGTACATCGAGCTGGCCAAGGTGTATGACAACGCTAAGAGTGCCTCCTTTATCAATGCTGTGCTAGACAGACTCTTTAATGACTTGAAGCGTGAGGGCAAGCTCATGAAGTAAAAAGCTTACTCCTACCCAATCCTACGATCATGCAAGTAAGAGGTATGCGTCTGCGGCCGAAGATCATGCACATCTTTATGGTGAGGTCCTTCTTGCCTCTCCTATTGATGACCCTGCTGATCTGCTGGTTTGTCGTCTTGATGCAGTTCCTCTGGCAGCATATTGACGACCTAGTCGGCAAGGGAATGGATGTGGGGGTGTTGCTGGAGGTGATCTTCTACGCAGGGCTCTACGTCTTGCCTACGGCTGTGCCGCTGGGCGTCTTGCTGGCATCGCTGATGACCTTCGGCAATCTCGGTGAGCGACTGGAGCTGCTGGCGATGAAGTCGGCAGGCGTGCCTCTGAGCAAGATCATGAAGCCACTGGTGATCCTCGTGACCTGTATCGCTCTGGGGCTCTTCGTTTATCTAGATAGGGGCGTGCAAAAGGCTAGTGTGCGAGTCTATCAGATACTCTTCTCGGCACGCTATGCGCGTCCAGAGCTGGAGCTACCGAAGGGGATCTTCTTCAATGGTATCGATGGCTATAGTATCTACGTAGGGGACAAAGATGCGGCGACGAGCAACCTATATAATGTAATGATCTACGACCTCTCGGAGCAGCGCACGCCTCGCATCATCCTAGCCGACACGGGCCGCTTGCTGATGGACGATAGCAAGCTCTTTCTAATCATGTCGCTCAGGAGTGGTGAGAGTTTTGAGCAGCTCAGCAGTCAGACGACGCTGATCCCCGGCAGTCAAGCTTCGGATGAGAGGCCTGCCTCCTACATTAAGGAGCACTTTACGGAGAAGGTGATCTTCATCCCCTTTGATGCCAACTTTGAGATGATGGGCGATGACTACCTCAAGTCTCAGTTCGTCGGTAAGAACCTCCGAGAGCTTATCAACTACAGCGATAGTACCCGCATGGCGACAGACAGCGTGGGGCGTCAGGTGGGGAGCAACGTACTCTTTGAGATACATACCAAGCTCCCGCCGCTTGTCTCTACGGAGGTCGGCTCGACCATGCCCAGTGCTAATCTACAGGCTGCTGCGTGGCTAAAGCAAGATCAACTCTCGCATCGTCCCTTTGCGACAGTCACGGCTCGTCGGTTGAGCCATGAAGAGCTGCTAGGGGCTGAGACTGGTCACGCCTCGCCGCCACCCTATACGATAGATACGCTGATGGATAGAGCCTCCGATCATGATAAGTTGCTAGGCTACAAGCAGGCCCTAGAGTGGCTCGAGAGTCTCTCCTCGTCGGTGCAGATTGCCGACACTTACTATGACGATGCCGCCTCGGACTACCGCGTCAATGCGCAGGAGATGCACCGTAAGTTCACCTTCCCCGTGGCTTGTCTGCTCTTCTTCTTCGTGGGGGCTCCGCTGGGAGCCATCGTGCGCAAGGGAGGCGTGGGTACGCCGATGGTCTTGGCGGTGCTTATCTTCATCGTCTACTACGTCATCGACACCTTTGGTCTCAAGATGATCAATAGCGGGCAGATCCCCGTCTGGGCGGGTATGTGGCTGTCGAGTGCTGTGATCCTACCGCTGGGCGCTTTCCTCACTTACAAGGCTTCGCGCGACTCAGCTACGCTCAATGCTGATGCCTACGTGGTCCTCTTCCGTCGCATCTTCCACCCGAACTACTCAAGACAACTAGAGTACAAGGAGATTATCATGCAGCCCGCCACCTCTGAGGAGGTGCTACGTGAGATAGGGCAGCTACAAAGTCAGATGGACGCACTGCTCGGTATGACTTATGCTCAGAGTAGGGGGCTAAGGCTGGATCGCCTGCCCGACTTTGCCACAGCGTACCAGCAGCTCTACCAGCAGCTAGAGGAGACTGTCGAGACGCTCCACAACTATCCCGACAAGTATGTCTTTGCACAACTCCTGAGCTTACCTATGCTGGGCAAGACCTTTGCAAATACCCTTTGGCAAAATAGGTTATGTGTCTGGATTTGCATACCTTTGTTACCAATCTCCTTGCTCTTGATGCTATACCTAGGCATCGCCCTACGGCGCAATAAGAGACAGTTGCATCAGATGCCACCTATATTGAACCATATTGTCAAGCAGATCGAGTCACAGACAGCGTGATCTGCTCCTTATATATAGTATTCCTAGAATATGAACCAAGACTTCAAACTAAACTCCATCGAGGAGGCTATCGAAGATTTCAAAGCGGGCAAGTTTGTCATCGTTGTCGATGACGAGGATCGTGAGAACGAAGGCGACTTCATCACGGCCGCCGAACTGATAACACCCGAGAAGGTCAACTTTATGATGCGCTACGGGCGTGGTGTACTCTGTACGCCTATCTCCGAAGAGCGTGCAGCCCAGCTCGAACTCAATATGCAAGTGCATGAGAATACATCACTACACGAGACTCCCTTTACCGTGACGGTCGACCTCATCGGTCACGGCTGTACGACGGGTGTCTCCATGTATGATCGTGCCATGACGATCAAAGCTTTAGCAAATCCTAATACCAAGCCGACAGACCTAGCTCGCCCTGGTCACGTCAACCCGTTGCGGGCGCGCAATCGTGGTGTGTTGCGTCGTGCGGGTCATACGGAGGCGGCTATCGACCTGGCGCGTCTCGCTGGTCTCCAGCCCGTTGGGGCACTCATCGAGATCATCAATGAGGATGGCACCATGGCGCGTCTTCCTCAGCTCGTAGAGATCGCTAAGCAGTGGGATATGAAGATCATCTCCATCGAGGATCTCATCGCTTATCGCCTCAAGACCGACTGCATCGTCGAGGAGGGCGTGAGAGCTAAGCTTCCGACCGAGTGGGGTATGTTTGACATCATACCATTTCGCCAGAAGAGCAACGGACTAGAGCACATTGCCCTCATCAAGGGTGACATCTCTACCAATAAGCCTACGCTCGTACGTATGCACAGCAGTTGCGCTACGGGAGACATCTTCGGCAGTCTGCGCTGCGAGTGCGGAGAGCAGTTGCACAAGGCTATGGAGATCATCGAGCAGGAGGGCGCAGGCGTCATCGTCTACCTCAACCAAGAGGGACGTGGTATCGGCTTGATGGACAAGATCAAGGCATACAAGCTTCAAGACGAGGGGCTCGACACGGTCGATGCTAATCTGCACCTCGGACACAAGGTCGACGAGCGTGACTACGGTGTCGGTGCTCAGATACTCCGTGCTATTGGTGTGACCGAGATGCGACTGATGACCAATAATCCAGTCAAGCGTGTCGGTCTCGAGGCTTACGGGCTGAAGGTCGTGGAGACTGTCCCTCTAGAGATCAAGCCCAATCAGTACAATGCCCACTACCTGCATACCAAGAAAGTGCGTATGGGACATGACCTGCACAACGTCAAGTAAACAACGTATAATCAAACCACAATAAAACTATGAAGAAACTCATTCTATCCACCTTGCTCCTACTCGGAGTGATGACCTCCGTCTTCGCACAGGAGAAGTACGATCTGCGTCTGAACCTCAAGAAGGGACAGACCTTCACCTATCAGGTGACGCTCAACAATCCTATGACCATCTCTATGATGGGTCAGAAGATGGAGATCAAGCAAAACCAGACTATCAACTATACCTATAAGGTACTGGACGTCAAGGATGGCAACTTCCAGATGGAGATCAACATTGATCGTATCCAGATCTCTTCAAGCTCTATGGGGCAAGAGATGAATATAGATACCGACTCAGAAGCTAAAGACGAAATAACGACTCGGATGCGTAAGATAGTCAATCAGAAGGTTACTCAGTGGGTCGACGCTAAGTACAATCCCATAGGTGAGCTAGAGGGCGATGCAGTAGATGACTTGGTCAAGAAGGGTGTTACCTCCATGGCTATGTCTCCAGCATTCTTCCCCGCAGAGCCGATAGCACAGGGGGAGTCTTTCACTGTTAGTAGACCTCTCTTCACGGGTGACAATGCCGATGAACAGTATGAGGGTGTCGTCACGCTGGTAGCTGTATCTGATACAGACTATACATTCCGTGCTAATGGTAAGACGACCGCCAATTTCGAGGGCTTGATCATTGAGGGCAATGGCATAGACAATATCGTACTCGACCGCAAGACTGGTATGATCAAGAACACATTCGGTACGATGGCTCTCAAGGGTAGTGGCAACGTGCAGGGTGTCCAGGCAGAGGCCTCCTCAAATACGATCACCTCGATCCGCCTACTCTAACGCTGCCGTATACGCTGCGGGCGTCAACGCCCCTCGTGTGTACATAATATAATAAGGAAGGCATCTGCTCCTCGTCTGGGGGTAGGTGTCTTCTCTCATTACGCTGCATGGCTGGCCCGTTACAATAAGAGACTGTTGCATAAAGGCGAATCGCTGTGTTGCTTTCGGGATTCGGCTTCGGTCACATACGGAGGTATGCTCCCTTCAGACCTCACCCTCAGCGCCTTGCGCTTCATCCTTTCTGCAAAGTCAGGACAATCTTGCAAGCAAGATTGTGAGACTGTTGACTTTTGCGACAGTTACAATAATTTAGAACAGGCTACATGTCGAAACAGCACTCTGTCGGGGAAAACTGCAGGGCTGACGCATTATAATTCCATTTCGAAGATTTCCTCTGGAGTCATTCGTG
>CAMCJO010000149.1 GCA_945875135.1 uncultured Porphyromonas sp. | reverse complement strand
TATATTGAAAACATCATACTGGATCACTTGAAAACGCACCAGGAGCTATTGAACCAAATCGCCTCTCAGCGGAGACGAGATAAGACTATTGACCTATGATTGAAGAGACATTGAGATGCTTACTGCTCTTATTAGGGATTGTGTGGGTGATCTTTGGCATCGCATATTGGCGGAGACTCTTGAACAGCTCTAAGCAAGACCCTATAAGAAAGACTACAGCCAAGAAAGAGAAAACGGAAAAGGCAGACTCCAATCAAGAGTGTAAGGATCCAGTGAGAGACGAACTAGTCGGCAAGAGCAAGCCTTTTATTTCCTCATCTTTCCCTACGGTTCCTAAGAGTTCCTCGTCTGAAAAAGCGGTCGATAATCCCGCTACATTTGCAGAGTTAGATAGTAATAAGTCAACGCAAAGAGATGACGCTACAGATCCTTTAGAAGCGGAAAGCGAAACTATTCCTGAGGCAGAAAACGAGATTCAAGTCGCCTACACGATGGAGGATCTAGACGAGGAGAGCATCCTGCGGGAGGAGTTACAGATTGCCAGCGAGGCGATGCCCGAACTCTCCCCGACCGCCATCTTAGCAAGAGATTTATCTCGTATTAGCCAATGGAGTAAGCAAGAGGATTCACTGACTAATGAAAATGAAGAGGAGATGTGCCAGACGCTCCGCACCTTGCGAGGAACGGAGCTTATGGATCGGCTCAAAGAGTACACGCTACAAGTGGAGGAAGCTCACCGCAATCTCTTTGCAACCCTGCGGAAAGCTGAAGAGCTAGAAGAGGAGCCCGCACCTTCCCAAGTAGAGGCAGAAGCGGGTGAAGAAGAGAAACCGCTCTCTTACTACTTGTAACCCAACAATAGAACAGCAAGATTATTCTTTAACAACTTGATATAACGACAGACAATGAACAGACGAATGATTAGCAAGGAACGCCTAGCGATGCTTGCCCTGACCCTGATGATGACAGGTGCGACAGCCTTTGCCCAAGGCAATGGTATGGCGGGCATCAACGAAGCGACCAAGATGGTCACTTCCTATTTTGACCCAGCCACCAAGCTCATCTATGCCATTGGGGCAGTGGTGGGCTTGATAGGCGGTGTCAAGGTGTACAATAAGTTTAGCTCAGGAGACCCCGATACGAGCAAGACAGCTGCAAGCTGGTTCGGAGCTTGTATCTTCCTCATCGTAGCTGCTACCATCCTGCGTAGCTTCTTCCTCTAATGGCTAGTTGGGAAGTAAATAAAGGAGTCGGTCGGACGGTGGAGTTCAAGGGCTTGAAGGCTCACTACCTCTTCCTATTTGCAGGAGGGTTACTGGGCATCTTCATCCTTGTAGTGATTCTCTATCTCTGTGGCATCAGTCAGATCATCTGCTTGGGCATAGGCGTAGTGGGTGCCACCGTTGTGGTGTGGCAAACGTTCGCCATGAATCGCAAGTATGGTCAATATGGATTGATGAAGCGAGGAGCTATAAGAAGACACCCGAGGTATCTCTTGAACCGCCGTTCGGTCTATCAGCTTTTTCACCAACTCAATAGCGCTAGATGATGAGAAACAGAAGCAAGATAACCACCTTAGAGTCAAAGTTCCCCTTGCTGAGTGTCGAGCATGGGTGCATTGTCAGTAAGGATGCTGATGTGACGGTTGCTTTTCGAGTGGAGCTACCCGAGCTTTTTACAGTCACATCTGCAGAGTATGAAACGATGCACTCTACTTGGCATAAAGCCATCAAGGTACTCCCCAACTTCACGATCGTTCACAAGCAAGATTGGTTCATCAAGGAGTGCTACCATACGACTTGCAAGCGTGGTCAAGAAAAGCCTTTGAGCTTTCTCGCTCGTGCCTCTGAGAGACACTTCAATGAGCGACCCTATCTAAACCATACCGTCTACCTCTTTATCACGAAGAGCAATAGACAGCGCATGGCACAGCAGAGTAACTTCTCAACGCTTTGTAGAGGTCATCTACTCCCTAAAGAGATTACCAACGAAGAGGAGATGGTGAAGTTTATGGAGTCGGTGGATCAGTTCGAACGCATCATCAATGACTCCGAATTGATAAAGCTGGCTCGAATGAGCGAGGCTGAGCTGGTTGGCTCTAGGGAGCAAGCTGCTCTCTTGGATCGCTACTTCTCTCTATCAGATAGCAGACACGGCACATTGAAGGATATACGTCTAGGGGCAGACCTTGTACGTGTGGGAGACAATATGCTCTGCCTGCATACGCTCTCTGATACGGATGATCTACCCACTACTGTCAGTACCGATGGTCGCTATGAGCGATTATCAACAGATCGCTCAGACTGCCGCCTCTCCTTTGCCTCTCCAGTGGGGCTGATGCTCCCCTGCAACCATATCTACAATCAATACCTCTTCATTGAAGATAGCGAGGCTAACTTGCAGCGTTTTGAAAAGCAAGCTAGAAATATGCACTCTCTAGCACGCTACAGCCGTAGTAATCAAATCAACGAAGAGTGGATACAGGAGTATCTCAACACAGCACACTCTCAGGGACTCACCTCCATTAGAGCTCACTTTAATGTCTTGGCATGGAGTGACGATGAAGAGGAGCTACGACAAGTCAAGAATGATGTGGGCTCTGCCCTTGCCTTGATGGAGTGCCGTCCTAGACATAACACCATCGATACAGCGACCCTCTACTGGGCGGCTATCCCGGGGAATGCAGGGGACTTTCCCGCAGAAGAGTCTTTCTACACCTTCATTGAGCCGGCTCTCTGTTTCTTCACGGCAGAGACCAACTACAAGGACTCGCTCTCACCCTTTGGGATTAAGATGGCAGACAGATTATCTGGTAAGCCGATACATCTCGACATATCTGATCTGCCGATGAGGCAAGGAATCATTACCAACCGCAACAAGTTCATTCTCGGTCCCTCGGGCAGTGGCAAGAGTTTCTTTACGAACCATATGGTACGGCAATATTACGAGCAGGGGGCGCATGTCCTCTTGGTCGATACGGGTAACTCGTATCAAGGGTTGTGCGAACTAATCCATCGTAAGACAAAGGGAGAGGATGGAGTCTACTTCACCTACACCCATGACCATCCTATCTCCTTCAATCCTTTTTATACGGATGACAAGTTCTTTGATGTAGAGAAGCGAGAGAGTATCTGCACCCTACTGATGACGCTTTGGAAGAGTGCCGATGAGCGGGTTACCAAGACTGAGGCTGGAGAGCTGGGCTCTGCTGTCAATGCCTATATCGAGCTCATCTGCTCAGATGCCAGTATCGTCCCGAACTTCAATAGCTTCTACGAATACCTTAGAGATGTCTATCGTAAGGATATGGAGCAGCGAGATATCAAGGTGACGCTCTCAGACTTCAATATCAATAATCTTCTGACTACGCTCAAGCAGTACTACAAAGGAGGCCGTTACGACTTCCTACTGAACTCGGATAAGAACATAGACCTGCTCTCAAAGCGGTTTATCGTCTTTGAGATTGACCAAGTGAAGGACAATAAAGACCTCTTCCCCGTGGTGACCATTATCATCATGGAAGCCTTTATCAATAAGATGCGCCGACTGAAGGGTATCCGCAAGATGATCCTTATCGAGGAGGCCTGGAAGGCGATTGCTTCGGAGAATATGGCGGACTACATCAAGTATCTCTACAAGACGGTCAGAAAGTATTTCGGAGAGGCTATTGTGGTGACGCAGGAGGTAGACGACATCATCTCTTCACCCGTAGTGAAGGAGAGTATCATCAACAACTCTGACTGCAAGATCCTATTAGACCAGCGTAAGTACATGACCAAGTTTGATGGTATCCAATCGATGCTGGGTCTCTCCGAAAAGGAGAAGAGCCAAATCCTCTCAATCAATCAGAACAACGATCCTCACCGACTCTACAAAGAGGTGTGGGTCGGGCTGGGAGGTATGCAGAGTGCCGTCTATGCTACAGAGGTGAGTATGGAGGAGTATCTCACCTATACGACAGAGGAGCGAGAGAAGCTGGAGGTGATGCAGCGTGCGGAGCAGCTGGGAGGAGACATTGAGTCGGCCATCCGACAACTCGCCATAGAGAAAAGAGATAAGCAATAATAGTAACAATCAAATACCTAGTGACAATGAAAAAGTATCTGCTGATGGCTCTCTTTGCAATGAGCCTATTTATCCCTCAAGCCCACGCTCAGTGGGTGGTTACCGACCCTGGGAACTTTGCTGGCAACATAGCTAACTCCATTAAGGAGATTGCCACCGCCTCGAAGACGGTCAAAAACACGCTAAGTGGTTTTAAGGAGGTGGAGAAACTGTACAACGACACCAAGAAGTACTACGATGCACTCAAGCAGGTGAACAACCTTATAGGCGATGCCTACAAGGTGAAGGAGTGCATCCTAATGGTGGGAGACATATCAGAGATCTATGTAACCTCCTACAAGAAGATGCTAGCGGACCCAAACTTCCGCCCCACAGAGCTAGCTGCTATGGCTGCTGGCTATGCCAAGCTATTAGAGCTGAGTGGCGAGAGTCTCAAGGAACTGAAGTCTGTAGCTAAGAGCAAGGTGTTCTCAATGAATGATAGCGAGCGTATGCAGATGATAGACCGCATCTATACGACACTACGTGAGTATCGATCGATTGTTTCTTACTACACCCGAAAGAATATCTCCGTGAGCTATGTACGTGCTCACGAGAAGAATGATCTAGCATCGGTCAAAGCGCTTTATGGAAATCCAGAGAGCCGATATTGGTAAGACTGACTACGTAAAGATAGCCGTTAGGATCTATGGACTTTGCATCACTACATGAATTACTCCGCTCCACCTATCAGGAGATGATGCCTCTCTGTGGAGAGATGACGGGCATTGCCAAGGGGATTGCGGGATTAGGAGCGCTCTTCTATGTAGCCGTAAGGGTGTGGTCTTCGTTGTCTCGTGCCGAGCCGATTGACCTTTTCCCCTTACTGCGACCTTTTGTGCTGGGCTTCTGTATTATGTTTTTCCCAACGATTGTGCTGGGTACGATGAATACGATTCTCTCTCCTGTGGTACAAGGTACAGAGCGAATGGTCAATAAGCAGACGGTACAACTAGACAAGTTGGTTGCTAAGCGAGACAAACTACAAGAGGCTGCCTATCTCCGTAACCCCGAGACGGCTTACTTGGTTTCCAATGAAGCTTTTGACCAAAAGATAGAGGAGATGGGGATCATCGGGCCGAGCGATGCGGTGACCATCGCTGGGATGTATGCCGAGCGTGCTGCTTACAAAACGAAGCAATGGCTGATGAAGCAACTCCATGACCTCATAGAGTTGCTATACCATGCAGCTGCTCTGATTATTGATACGCTCCGTACCTTCTTTCTTATCGTGCTGAGCATACTGGGACCAATCGTCTTTGGTATTGCAGTTTGGGATGGATTGTCGGGGTCGCTTACGGCTTGGTTCTCCCGCTACATATCGGTCTATCTGTGGTTACCCGTGAGCTCTGTCCTCTCGGCTCTCCTCACAAAGATACAGGTGTTGATGGTGCAGAAGGATATTGCAGCATTGAGTGACCCTAACTATCTGCCTGATTCGGGTAGCTGGTACTACATTGTCTTCTTCCTGATTGGTATCGTGGGGTACTTCTGTGTTCCTACGGTAGCGGGCTGGATTATAGAGGCTGGTGGTGGTATCGGGGCATACGGACGCAATGTCAATCAGACGGCGCAACGAGGTGCTCAGAGTGCCTATACGGGAGGTAAGGCAGTAGCTGGTGCCACTGGATCTATAGCTGGCAACGTAGGCGGACGTATCAAAGGGGCACTTATCAAGGGCAAATAGCGTCCCTTCAGCCGAAGGGTGGCTATGACACGCTTGATGAGGATGCGATGACCACGTGACGGTCGTATGACGGTCACGTGGGTAGG
>CAMCJO010000148.1 GCA_945875135.1 uncultured Porphyromonas sp. | reverse complement strand
ATGGATGCTTTCAACGCTATCTGGTCTACCACCTACGAGATGGACGAGGCGTGCGGTACTAACTATCACCAGCGCTTCAGAGACTATGTACAGTACTGCCAGGACAACGACCTCGTCGTGGACGGTGCTATGACTGACCCCAAGGGCGACCGCAGCCTATCACCTTCACAGCAGGAGGACCCCGACCTTTACGTTCACATTAACGAGATACGCCCTGACGGTATCGTCGTCACGGGTGCCAAGGCTCACCAGACTGGGTCGGTCAATTCGCACGAACACCTGATCATGCCTACTTGCTCCATGCGTGAGGAGGATGCTGACTACGCTGTCTCTTTTGCCATCCCTAGTGATGCGGAGGGCGTCACAATCATCTACGGTCGCCAGTCTTGCGACACGCGCAAGATGGAGGAGGGCGCCGACATTGATCTCGGCAACTCAACCTTCGGAGGTCATGAGACGCTCTTCATCATGGATCATGTCTTCGTACCTATGGAGCGTGTCTTCATGTGCCGTGAGTATCAGTTTTCCAATATGCTTGTCGAGCGCTTCGCTGGCTATCACCGTCAGTCCTATGGTGGCTGTAAGGTAGGTGTGGGCGACGTCCTGATCGGTGCTGCTGCTCTGGCTGCTGACTACAATGGCGTACCTCGGGCTTCGCACATCAAGGACAAGCTGATCGAGATGGTTCACCTCAATGAGACGCTCTACGCTTGCGGTATCGCTTGCTCGGCTGAGGGCAAGAAGACGAAGTCGGGCAACTACCTGATCGATATGCTTCTAGCCAACGTATGTAAGCAGAATGTAACCCGCTATCCTTACGAAATCACCCGTCTCGCAGAAGACATCGCCGGCGGTCTGATGGTTACGATGCCTAGCCAAGCTGACCTGCAGCACGAGGAGGTGGGCCCGCTCGTACGTAAGTACCTCGCAGGTGCTAAGGGTACGGACACGGTAAATCGTATGCGCATCCTACGTCTGATCGAGAATCTCACGCTCGGTACTGCAGCCGTAGGTTACCGCACGGAGAGTCTACATGGTGCTGGCTCGCCACAAGCTCAGCGCATTATGATCTCGCGTCAGTGTAATATGGAGGCAAAGAAGGAGCTGGCTCGTCAGATAGCTCATATCGACACCTCTCTAGATAAGCCTCAGGGCAAGTAGTCCCTATCTCTTATGACAGATCTATCCTCTAGGGTAGACGAGATCACGACCATCATCAGTAGCTGTGTGCGTCCCCAGCTCCAAGCACACGGGGGCGACATAGCACTGCTGAGGGTCGCTGGCGAACAAGTTTTCGTCAAGGTCTCGGGGAGTTGTCAAGCATGCCTCTCGCTCAGTAGCACAATCCAAAAGGTAGTGCAGGAGACGCTACGCAGCGAGCTGGGACTCCCCACCCTAACGGTAACCGTAGACGACAGCGTCAGCGACGAACTCATCGCCGAGGCGCTACGGATCATACGGAGGTAAGGGCTATTGGCTTTTGGCCATTAGCTTTTGGCTAGAGTCACTAGAGCCACTAGAACTACTAGCTAACAGCCAACCTCTAATCTCTAACTTCTAATCTCTAACCTCTATCTATGTCTATCCCATTTAGCAGTATCTCTCCAGACGAAGCGGTCTCCCACATACAGGACGGTGACTTCGTCGTACTATCTCATGCGGCCGCTGTACCGCAAGCGTGCGTCGCTGCCCTGGCGCGAAACTATGAGCGCTTCCACGATGTCCGCATCTTTCACATGGTCACCCTGGGCGAAAGCCCCTACACAGAACCCGAGATGGAGGGACACTTCAGACTCGTGACCAACTTCGTCGGTGCCAACACGCGTCCCGCTGTCGATGAGCAGCGCGCGGACTTCGTCCCCTCCTACTTCTACGAGGTGCCCTCGATGATGCAGCCCGGGGGAGTCTTTCACCCCGATGTGGCTATCGTGCAGCTCTCCTACCCTAACGAGGAGGGCTACTGCAGCTTCGGCACCTCCTGTGACTATAGCAAGCCCGCTGCTGAGCAGGCGCGAGTCGTCATCGGAGAGCTCAATAAGCAGATGCCATTCGTAGGTGGAGACAACCTCATACATATCTCTCAGCTCACACATATCGTCGAGGTCGACTACCCACTCTACGCACTTGACCTGCCACGCATCGGAGAGGTCGAGGAGGCTATCGGACGCAACTGCGCAGAGCTCATACAGGATGGTGACACGCTCCAGCTTGGCATCGGAGCGATCCCCGATGCTGTCTTGCTCTTCCTCAAGGATAAGAAGGATCTCGGCATCCACTCCGAGATGGTCTCTGATGGCGTGGTCAAGCTCATCAAGGCTAACACCATCACGGGCCGGCGCAAGACGCTCCATCCCAACAAGGTGGTCGCTACCTTCCTCATGGGTACGCAAGAGCTCTACGACTTTGCGCACAACAACCCAGCCATCGAGATGCGCCCCGTCAACTATGTCAATGATCCGCGCATCATCGCCCAAAACGACAACCTCGTGAGCATCAACAGCTGTATCGAGGTAGACCTCATGGGGCAGGTGGTCTCTGAGGCTATGGGCTTGCGCCAGTTTAGCGGTCCAGGCGGACAGGTAGACTTCGTGCGTGGTGCCGCTTGGTCTAAGGGCGGGCGCAGCATCATCGCTATACCCTCCACGGCACGCCGAGGCACCGCCTCCCGCATCGTACCCCTACTCACGGAGGGTGCTGCCATCACCACCTCTCGCAATGACGTAGACTACATCGTCACCGAGTATGGCGTAGCGCACCTCAAGGGCAAGTCGCTCCGTGAGCGAGCCTTGGCACTGACAGCTATCGCTCATCCCAATTTCCGCCCCGAGCTAGAGGCGGAGTGCAAGAGAAGATTCAAACTATAATAATACATTCTTACTATGCAACTATTCAAGCTCAAGACGGTCATCGACCAGTTCGAGACCTTTGCAGACTTTGCCAAAGCCTTTGCACTCGGGGAGCGTGATCTAGTCATCACCAATGACTTCCTCTACGAGCCCTTTATGAAAGCCTCTCAGCTACCCTGCCACTTCGTCATGCAGGAGCACTACGGCACAGGTGAGCCCTCGGAGGAGATGATGAATCAGATCCTCCACGACCTCCAGGGCACGGACTACGATCGTGTCATAGCTGTAGGCGGTGGTACGGTCATCGACATCTCCAAGCTCTTTGTGCTACGTGGCTTGACAGACGTGATGGACGCTTTTGACAAGAAGATCCCTCTCGTCAAGGAGAAGCAACTCATCATCATCCCCACGACCTGCGGTACGGGTAGCGAGGTGACCAATATCTCCATCGCTGAGATCAAAAGCCGCCAGACAAAGATGGGGCTCGCCGATGATGCCATCGTAGCTGACAATGCGGTCATCATCCCTGAGCTACTCAAGGGGCTTCCCTTCAAGTTTTACGCTTGCAGCGCCATCGATGCGCTGATACATGCTGTCGAGTCTTTCCTCTCGCCTAAGTGCAATCCCTACACCGCTATCTTTAGCGAAGCCGCTTGGCAGATCATCATCCCAGTCTTCCAAAAGATCCGAGACAAGGGACCCGACTACCGCTTCGAGTGTATGGGCGAGATGATTATGGCGAGCAACTTCGCCGGCATCGCCTTCGGCAATGCGGGTGTTGGTGCCGTCCACGCGCTCTCTTATCCGCTCGGTGGCACCTATCACGTACCCCATGGTGAGTCAAACTATCAGTTCTTCACCGAGGTCTTTAAGGCTTACGAGCGCAAGGCTCCAGCTGGTCAGATGAAGCTCCTCAAGGAGAAGCTCGCCACGCTGATGGGTTGTACGCCCGCCACGCTCTTTGACGAGATCGACGCACTGCTCTCAGCTTTGATCGCCAAGAACCCGCTCCACACCTATGGTATGAAGGAGGAGGAGATCGAAGGCTTTGCCGATGCGGTCATTGCTACGCAGCAACGCCTCCTAGCGAACAACTACACACCCCTCACACGGGACGAGATCAGAGACATCTACAAGGCTCTCTACTAATAAAGCTATCATGAGACTGTTGCAAAAGTCAACAGTCTCACAATCTTGCAAACAAGATTGTCCAGACTTTGCAGAAAGGATGAAGCGCAAGGCGCTGAGGGTGAGGTCTGAAGGAAGCATACCTCCGTATGTGACCGAAGCCGAATCCCGAAAGCAACGCAGCGATTCGCCTTTATGCAATAGTCTCATCATACAATTCAATATATAAACAACCATATCATGGATATCAAAGAAATGGTCTCTCTAGCACGAGAGGCACAGAAGGATTACCAAGCACGCTTCGACCAGGACGCTGTAGACCAGGTCGTCAAGGCTCTCTGTCGTGTCGTCTATGACAATGCTGAGATGCTCGCTCGTGAAGCGGTCGACGAGACCGAGATGGGCGTCTATGAGGACAAAGTAGCTAAGTGCCGCAACAAGTCAAAAGGCGTATGGAGCAACCTCCAGGGCAAGAAGAGTATGGGCGTACTAGACATCGACGAGCAGACCGGTCTCATCAAGATCGCTAAGCCCGTAGGCGTCGTCGCTGCTATCACCCCGACGACCAATCCGATCGTCACACCGATGGCAAACATCGCCTTCGCCCTCAAGACGCGCAACGCTATTATCGTCTCACCACACCCACGCTCTAAGAACTGCTCCGCACATACCATCCAGCTCATACTGGAGCGTCTTAAGGACTTCAACGTACCCGAGCACCTCATCCAGTGCGTCACCGAGCCCTCTATTCAAGCCACGCAAGACCTTATGGCAGCCGTCGACGTCGTAGTCGCTACGGGGGGTATGGGTATGGTACACTCTGCTTACTCTTCGGGCAAGCCCTCCTTTGGCGTAGGTGCTGGCAACGTGCAGGTCATCCTCGACGAGCATATCGACTACAACGAAGCTGCCGAGACCATTATCCGCGGACGTATCTTCGACAACGGCATCATCTGCTCTGGTGAGCAGTGCTTCATCTACCCTGAGCAGCACCGGGAGGAGATCTTCCAGGCCTTCAAGGATCACGGAGCTTACTTCGTACCAGCTGAGGAGCATGATAAGATGGTCAATACGCTCTTCGTCAACGGCACCATCAGCCGCGACGTCGTCGGCAAGAGCGTACAGCACATTGCTCAGCTCGCCGGCATCTCCGTACCCGAGGGTACGCGCATGCTCATCGTTCCTGCCAAGGGCGTCGGCACGGCCGATCCTATCTGCAAGGAGAAGATGTGCCCCGTGATGACCTGTCTGCCTTACAAGCACTTTGACGAGGCGATTGAGATTGCCAATACCAACCTCAAGATGGAGGGTAGTGGCCACACGGCAGGCATCCACTCGAACAATCAGGGTAACATCATCAAGGCGGGCGACGAGATCACCATCTCGCGTCTCATCGTCAACGCGCCCTGCTCGATCACCGCTGGTGGATCGATCCAAAACGGACTCTCCGTGACCACAACCCTAGGCTGCGGTAGCTGGGGTAATAACTCTATCTCGGAGAACCTTACCTACAAGCACCTACTCAACATCTCTCGCATCGCTCGTATGTCGCCACACGTCCAGGTGCCGACCGACGAGGAGATCTGGGCGATGAACTAAGTCCGCCGGTGCAGACGCTCTGCGCTTGTGTCACGCTCTGCGCTCCCTACGACTGAGAGCGCACCTAATACAACGCTCCCGATGAGGTATCGCTCCTCGTCGGGAGCGTTCTATTTATCCCTATGTCTCAGGGTCACAGCTGTTTTCCAAAATATTGCTGTCTGGTAAAAGCTTTGGCGTAAAGGTCAAAGCTTTTTGAGGGGAAATCGAGTAGATCGTTCTGCAGAGATGAGCTAACCATCAGTACCACTTGGGTGAAACTAAAGTTTCATACGGGAGAAACTGGAGTTTCATAGGTAAGAAACTAGAGTTTCATACGGGAGAAACTGGAGTTTCATAGGTAAGAAACTAGAGTTTCCTAGG
>CAMCJO010000147.1 GCA_945875135.1 uncultured Porphyromonas sp. | reverse complement strand
AAGTTTGTAGCTACAATATATATAGACACCATTGAAGTATCGTATGGCGAAGAAACAAGGCAAAAAGGAGAAGAGTATCGAGGAGTCGCTATGGGAGTCGGCCAATAAACTGCGTGGCTCGGTAGAGCCCTCGGAGTACAAGCACGTGGTGCTGAGTCTTATATTCCTCAAGTATGCCAATGACTGCTTTATCGAGCGCAGAGCGCAGCTCATAGCTAAGGGCGAGGAAAAGTATGTAGACGAAGCAGCCTTCTACACAGCTACGAATGTCTTCTACCTCACCGAGCATAGCCGCTGGGGCTATTTGATGGAGCATGCCAAGCAGCCCGATATCGCCATCAAGATTGATGCGGCACTCGCTGAAGTGGAGCGAAAGAACGAAACCCTCAAAGGTGCCCTCCCCTCCAACTACTACTCCGGTCTGGGACTCGATCAGACCAAGCTCTCGGCACTCCTAGACGAGATCAATAAGATCGACACGCTCAAGGATCGCGAGCACGACCTGATAGGACGTGTCTACGAGTATTTCCTCAGCAAGTTCGCCATCGCCGAGGGTAAGGGCAAGGGGGAGTACTACACCCCTAAGAGCATCGTCAATCTGATTGCCGAGATGATACAGCCCTACGAGGGGAAGATATACGACCCTTGCTGCGGTTCGGGCGGTATGTTTGTACAGAGCATGAAGTTTATTGAGGCGCACCACGGTAATAAGAAGAATATCTCGGTCTATGGTCAGGAGTACACCAATACGACCTACAAGCTGGCGAAGATGAACCTCGCCATACGTGGTATCGCTTCCAACCTAGGCGCAGTAGCTGCTGACACCTTTCACAATGATCAGCACAAAGACCTCAAGGCGGACTTCATTATGGCCAATCCTCCCTTCAATCAGAAGTCGTGGCGTGCCAAAAACGAATTGGTCGACGACCCACGCTGGGCTGGCTACGAGGTTCCCCCTACGAGCAATGCCAATTACGGTTGGATCCTCAACATTGTCTCCAAGCTCTCGGTCAATGGTGTGGCGGGCTTCCTCCTCGCCAATGGAGCACTCAGCGGTGAGGGGACAGAGCAGGCGATCCGCAAGCAGCTGATAGAGAATAAGCTGGTAGAGGCGATCGTGATACTGCCCCGCAATATGTTTTACTCCACAGATATCAGCGTCACCCTGTGGATATTGAATAGGAATAAGAAGGCACGCACCATCAATCAAAATGGGGCGCTGGTCAAGTATCGTGATCGGGAGCGAGAGGTACTCTTTATGGATCTGCGCCAGAGGGGAGAGCCCTTTGAGAAGAAGTACATCCAGTTCTCGCCTGAGCAGATTGCTGAGATAGCCAATGACTTCCACACGTGGCAACAGGAGGGTGGCAAGCCGTACCAAGATGTGCCTGAGTACTGCTACTCCGCCACCATTGAGGAGATAGCTGAGACCGGCTACTCGCTAGTGCCTAGTAAGTACATCGAGTTTGTCGATCGTGATGAGGGTATCGACTACAATGAGCGACTCCACGAGCTCAATGCCGAGCTGATGCAACTACTAGAGGAAGAGGCAGCCTCACGTAAGGAGCTGATCACCCTCATGTCAAAGCTAACCAAAGGAGAGGCGTAATGGGGCGATCAAGCTATAAGAGGTTGGGCGACTATATTCAACCTGTGGACATCCGCAATAAAGAGTGCACCGTGGAGACTCTGTTGGGGGTAAGCAATGCGAAGGTGTTTATCCCATCCATTGCCAATACGATTGGCACAGATATGTCCAACTACAAAGTCATAACGAAAGGACAGTTTGCTTATGTCACTGTCACCTCTCGTAATGGAGATAAGCTCTCTGTTGCTTTGATGCAGGAGGAAGAGGCGATCGTGTCCCAAGCTTATACTGTATTTGAAGTGGTGGATAAGTCAGAGCTCCTACCCGACTACTTAATGATGTGGTTCAGACGACCTGAGTTTGATCGCTATGCGCGCTTTAAGTCCCACGGTAGTGCTCGAGAGATCTTTGACTGGGAGGAGATGTGTGAAGTCCGACTGCCTATTCCAGATATTGAGGAGCAGCGAGAGATCGTGGCTCAATACGAGGCGATCACTCGTCGTATCGCCCTAAATGAACGCATCTGCGCCAACCTCGAAGAGACCGCCCAAGCTCTCTACAACAAGATGTTTGTCCAGGACATCGACCCCGACAACCTCCCCGACGGCTGGAGAATGGGTGTCTTCGAAGATTTTGCAAGTGTATCTGGAGGTAAAGCCTGTACGATTGATAAATCTGCTACTAAAACCGAGGGGTATAGGTATCCAATTGCAGGGGCTACAGGAGTTATAGGCTATTCATCAGACTACAATTCCAAAGGGAAGTCGCTAACAATTGGAAGAGTTGGCTCCCTAGGCGTTGTAAACAGGTATGATGACCCTGTGTATATGGCAGATAATGTGCTTGTGATAACTAGCAAACATTATCACTTTTGTGAGCAAACACTGAAGTCAATTAACTATGAGGAGATAAAAGAGGGAGGAGTACAAGGTCTGATAACCCAAAAGGAACTCAAGAAAGTAGAGGTGTTACTTCCAGAAAGGAATGAGATAGAAAACTATGAGGCAAGCGTGAGACCTCTGTATGAAAGGATAGACTTAATAGAGAGACAGAACACGCTACTAACAACACTGTTATCTATACTCGTTTTGAGTATTAGTTGAACCCGTCTCACGACTACGACAAAGGACTATACTATCACAGAAGATTGGTCAACTACCACAAGATAAGATAACTTTATGCCACACTTCAATGAGCACGCTTTAGAGCAGGGGATTATGGAGCTCTTCCAGGAGGAGGGGTATACCTATAGCTGTGGAGACACCATTCTGAAGGAAGCGTCGGATGTGCTGCTACGTGATGATCTGATGCTCTATCTGAAGAGCCAATACCCTGACCTCTCGGACCTAGAGCTGAAGCGTGTCATACTGAAGCTCACGGCTGACACGGGGCTATCGCTCTATGGGGAGAATGCGCGTATAATGCGCCTGATAAGCGATGGGTTTAGTATAGAGCGGGAAGATAGCAGCAAGCCCAATATCCATATACGACCGATAGACTTCGAGTGCGTCTCTAACAACATCTTTAGGATTGTCAATCAGCTGGAGGTCGTGGGGCTAGAGCGCCGAATACCTGATGGGGTGGTCTATATCAATGGACTGCCAGTGGTCGTGCTGGAGTTTAAGAGTGCTGTCAAGGAGAGCGCCACCATACGCGATGCCTATACACAGCTGACGGTGCGCTATCGGAGAGATATACCGGAGCTGTTTAGGTACAATGCTTTTGTGGTCATTAGCGATGGAGTCAATAGTAAGTATGGCTCGCTCTTTGCCCCTTATGACTACTTCTACGCTTGGCGCAAGGTACACCCCGATGAGGCACCTAGAGAGGGGGTGGAGTCGCTCTTGTCGATGATCCACGGACTATTCCCTAGGGAGCGACTACTAGATGTGATCCACAACTTTATCTTTTTCCCAGATAACACCAAGAAGGAGGTGAAGATCGTCTGTCGCTATCCTCAGTACTTTGCAGCTCGCAAGCTGTACAATAATATCTTAGAGCGCTCACGCATCCATGGCGAGGGTGACGGCAAGGGTGGTACTTACTTCGGCGCTACGGGCAGCGGTAAGAGCTTGACGATGCTCTTCCTTACCCGTCTACTGGTGCGGAGTAAGGCTTTTGCCAGTCCTACGATCGTACTGATCACGGACCGCACGGATCTAGACGACCAACTCTCTGAGCTCTTTGTAAATGGGAAGAAGTTCATCGGTGACGCCTATGTAAAACAGGTGGAGAGCCGAGAGGATCTAGGAGATGAGCTACGAGCTAGACCGAGCGGTGGCGTACTGCTCACGACGATTCACAAGTTTACCAAGGAGTGTGGCTTGCTCTCTGATCGTGCCAACATCATCTGTATCTCGGACGAGGCACAC
This sequence comes from uncultured Porphyromonas sp., assembly GCA_945875135.1. Lineage (GTDB taxonomy): Bacteria > Bacteroidota > Bacteroidia > Bacteroidales > Porphyromonadaceae > Porphyromonas. The sequence goes on along the minus strand of CAMCJO010000147.1, from coordinate 2,005 downwards.
CGCTCGCAGATCAATCTGCAAGAGCAAGTGGTGCAGACGGAGGAGGGGGTGAAGCGTAGCTTTGGCTTTGCTAAGTATCTGCACGACTCGCTACCTAATGCGACATACGTGGGCTTCACAGGGACGCCTATTGATGCGACGATCGATGTCTTCGGCAAGGTGGTGGATGCCTACACGATGACGGAGGCGGTGGAGGATGGTATCACGCGCCGCATAGTCTATGAGGGGAGGGCTGCTAAGGTGCTGCTCGACCACAAGAAGCTAGAGGAGATAGAGCACTACTATGAGCAGTGTGCTGTGGAGGGTGCCAATGAGTATCAGATAGAGGAGAGCAAGAAGGCGGTGACACGTATGGAGTGTATCCTCGGCAGTCCCGATAGGTTACAAGCGATGGCTGAGGACTTCCTCAAGCACTACGAGGGGCGCATCGCTGAGGGTAGCACGGTATGTGGCAAGGCGATGATCGTCTGCTCTAACCGGTCTATAGCCTTTGACCTCTATAAGCGGATTGTGGCTCTCCGCCCAGAGTGGTTAGAGAAGCGGGCGCCGCAAGATATGAAGAGCGAGCAAGAGGAGGAGCTTACCTACCGTATGCATGTGGCCGAAGAACTGGCTCCGTATGGAGAGGAGTCGAAGCCGATAGAGCGGATCAAGCTGGTCATGACGCGCAATAAGGACGATGATAGGGAGCTGTACGACCTATTGGGCAGTGATGAGGAGCGATCGGGGCTGGCTAAGGAGTTTAGAAATCCTGACTCCAACTTTAAGGTGGTGATTGTGGTGGATATGTGGATGACGGGATTTGACGTTCCCTGTCTAGATACGATGTACATAGACAAGCCGCTACAGCAGCACACACTGATACAGACTATCTCGAGGGTCAACCGCCTATATCCGGGTAAGGAGAAGGGGCTGGTGGTGGACTACATCGGCATCAAGAAGAATATGAATGCTGCCCTCAGCAAGTACGCCTCGAGTGGCGACGAAATGGATGGCGTGGAGATGGTGGAGGAGTCTATTACCATGGTAAAGGATGAGTTGGACATCCTCCGTCGTATGTTCCACGGCTTTGATCGCTCCCCTTTTACACATGGTCAGCCTCTGGAGCAGTTAGAGTGTCTCAAGATGGGTGCGGAGCATATACAGGCGACGAAGGAGCTGGAGACTCGCTTCATGGGTCATGTGCGGAAGATGAAGTCTGCCTATAGTCTCTGCTCTAATAGGGAGGAGATCAGCTACGAGGAGCGTGAGGATATACACTTCTTCTCTGGGGTGCGCTCTATCATATATAAGCTGACTAAAGGAGATACTCCAGACCTCTCTCAGATGAATGCACGGGTCAATAAGATGATCGAGGAGGCGATCCAGTCTGAGGGTGTAGAGGAGATTATCCAAGTGGATAGTAAGACGGAGCACCTGGACCTACTGAGTGAGCAGTATATGGGACGCTTGCAAAAGCTTAAGCTGCCTAATATGAAGGTGAAGCTCATGGAGCGACTCCTGAAGATGGTGATCACGGACTTTAAGAAGGTGAATAAAATCAAGGGGGTGGACTTCACGGAGCGCCTAAACGCACTGGTGCAGAAATACAATAGCCGTAAAGATGACGCCGTCTTTGCCAACGATGTGATCAACGAGGTGGCTGACCAGATGGCGCAGCTGCTCACGGATATTAATAAGGAGAAGGCTTCGTATAAAGAGCTGGGGATATCTTATGAGGAGAAGGCGTTTTACGATATCCTTAAAGCGATCTCCACGAAGTTTGGCTTCGAATACCCAGAGGAGAAGTTTCGCGCATTGGCTACTGAGATCACGGCGATCGTGGACGATAAGTCGAAGTACATCGACTGGGAGAATCGCTCTGATATCAAAGCAGAGCTAAAAATGGATCTCATACTAGTCCTTAGTAAGTATGGCTATCCTCCTGTAACTCATGATGAGGTGTACAAGGAGATCTTTGAGCAGGCGGAGAACTTTAAGAAGTACGCAGTCAGCTAATTTGTAA
>CAMCJO010000146.1 GCA_945875135.1 uncultured Porphyromonas sp. | reverse complement strand
TCCTTGAAGCTATTGATATCGTAAAAGGTAATCTTGGGATCCTGTAGGGTGACCGCCTTCTGGAGGGTAGTCTCCGTGAGAAGTAGCTTACCAACGCTCTGGTACTGCTGTATGATTGCCTTTTGTAGCAGCTCTTCGGGCTTCTGCCGTTTAGAGCAACTAGCGAAGCTCACGAGCAGACAGAGGAGTTCTGAGAGTAGTAGGAGGCTTTGGTGCCGAAGATGCTTCATAACTTTGCAGTACTATATAATAGGTGCAAGATTACTGCTCGACAATCTTGAGGACAGCGGGGAGCATCTCAGCTATGTCGCGGGCTATCATACCGCGTGGCGAGTGTCGCTCGCCATAATGATTGGCTGTCAACCCATGGATGTAGACGCCTAGCGGAGCTGCCTCAGCGGGTGTGTAGCCCTGCGCTAGGAGCGAGAGGATGATGCCAGTGAGTACGTCTCCACTGCCGGCGGTGGCGAGGGCTGGTGTACCTGAACTGTTAAAGATAACCTCGCCCGTGGGCAGGCAGGTGGCTGTGTTAGCCCCCTTGAGTACGACGATGATCTCTTGCTCCATGGCTAGCTCCTGTGCTTTGGTCAGGCGGTGGTGATCATCGAGAGAGCTTCCCGTGATGCGGTCTAGTTCGCCTGGATGTGGCGTGATGATGGTGTCCTTGGGCAAGACGCTCAGTAGCTCAGGGTGAAGAGCTAGGAGGTTCAGCGCATCGGCATCGAGTAGTAGGGGCGTCTCGGGCTGTATGTTTTGCAGTAGATGCTCCAAGAGATGCAGCGTGAGCGGGGCTGTGCCGATGCCAGGCCCCATGGCGATAGCTTGGTAACTGTGTAGCTCCTTTGGGAGGCTACCAACGATGGCCTCCTCTTTGTCCTTATCAACGAGTGCCTCAGGTAGGAGTGTGTTTGCTAGCTGAGCGAGTGAGCTAGGTAGATGCATCGTGAGCTTGCCTAGTCCCGAGCGCATAGCGCCCATACCTGCTAGCATCGCTGCGCCCGCCATCGTTTCGGAGCCTGCTATGAGGAGCGCATGTCCCTGTGTCCCTTTATGTGCAAAGTGAGAGAGAGGCTTTAAGGCTCTGCGAGCATCTTGAGGAGTGTAGAGGTAGTAATCAGTCTGAATGGCGGAGTCATCGTCCATATTGAGACTGAGCGAGAGAAGACGTAGCGAGCCCGTGTAGCACTCATTGTCCGATAGGAGTAGGGCTATCTTAGGGCTTTCGCAGGAGAGGGTGTAGTCCGCCTTAATGATCGCCTGCAGGTTGTTCTCACTATTGTCCTTGTCGTAGAGTCCTGAGGGTATGTCCACAGCAATGACCGTGGCTGGAGATGCGTTGATCAATTGATCTACAAGCACTGCAAAGCCTCCCTCTAGAGGATGCGAGAGCCCAGTGCCAAAGAGCGCATCAATGACAAGCGTCTGAGCGGTTAGTAGCGGGGGGTGAAACTCATCTGCGACAATGGTCAGAGCATCTGGGTGAAACTCCTTTAGCTTCGTCTGTTGCCAAGCGCAAGCCTCCGAGAGATCCTCCTCTTGCTTGCAAAAGAGGTAGCAATGTACCCGATGGCCCTCTTGCAGCAAGCGTCGTGCTATGGCAATCCCGTCAGCCCCGTTATTGCCAGGACCTGCGAAGACGTAGACGATGCCCTGTGGTAGGTCTGAGATACTCCTAAGCTCTGCGACAAAACGCTGAGCGACACGCTCTACAAGGTCGTGAATGGAGAGGTGATCACGCTCGAGGATATAGCGATCTGTGGCACCCCATTGGCGTCCGACGAGTATCTTTTTCATTGTTTCAGCTATTGTGTTTAGTTGATTGCGACTTAGCCATGGTCTCGGAGCTTTTGTCTAGGGCTAATCCATAGATCCCCGTACGATGCCACGTTTGCTGTCGCTGATAAAGTCGTATATTAGGTCTCGCTCGTAACACTGTGGATAGCGTCCCTGTATCTCTACGAGTGCCTCGCTATTGTTGAGACCACTCTGATAGAGTGTACGGTAGATGTCATTGATCAGAAAGATCTGCTCGCTAGTGAAGTCTCTGCGATGTAGCCCTACAATGTTGATGCCACAATAGACGATCGGATCACGCCCCACGAGACAGTAGGGCGGTATGTCCTTGGTCACCTTAGAGCCTCCCTGTATCATCACATGCTGTGAGATGCGTACAAACTGATGTACTAGTACGGCGCCACTGAGGATAGCGTAGTCATCTATCTCGACCTCCCCAGCGAGCTGTGTCGCATTGCCTAGGATGATGTGATCCTTGAGGATACAGTCGTGAGCTACGTGTGAGTAAGCCATAATAAGACAGTCATTGCCGATGACTGTAGTGCCACGCGAGGCGGTACCACGATTGACGGTGGCGAACTCTCGGATGGTCGTATGGTCACCGATGACGGCTGTGGTCTCCTCACCTTTGAACTTTAGGTCTTGCGGTATCCCTGCGATGACAGCATAGGGATGTATGTGACAGTCGCTACCGATGCGCGCTCCGCTGCGAATTATGCAGCCTTGGTCTAGGACTGTGCGGTCGCCGATGACCGTGTTGGCCTCGATGGTGACAAAAGGACCGACCGTCACCTCAGCTCCTATCTGTGCCTCAGGGTGCACCTGAGCAAGAGGAGATATAAGCGTTTGAGCCATATAGTGGATATGATTGTTTACTCCTTATTCTTTACTATCTGAGCCATGAAATCGGCCTCACAAACCAACTGACTACCCACGAAGGTGAGCCCTCTGACGCTGGCTAAGCCACGACGCACCTCACTGGTGAGCATCACCTTAAAGAGGAGGGTGTCGCCTGGCACCACCTTGTTTCTGAACTTCACATTGTTGATCGTCAGGAAGTAAGTTGAGTAGCGCTCGGGGTCTTCGATGCCACTGAGTACGAGTAGCCCAGCCGTCTGCGCCATCGCCTCGACGATGAGTACGCCTGGCATGACAGGCTCTGTGGGGAAGTGACCGAGGAAGAAAGTCTCGTTGAAGCTCACATTCTTAACCCCCACGATATGGTCCTTGTCTAGGTGGATCACCTTGTCCACAAGGAGGAAAGGATAGCGGTGGGGTAGGAGACCTTTGATCTGGTTCAGGTCGAGTACAGGGGTCGCATTGGGATCATAGACGGGCGGCTGTGTCTCCATTCCTTTGATCTCCTTGCGGATCGCCCGTGCTAGCTTGTTATTGATCTTATGGCCAGGCTTGGTTGCTATGATATGCCCCTGCACGAAGATGCCAGCTAGGGCTAGATCGCCTAGTATATCGATGATCTTGTGACGTGCGGGCTCGTTCGGGATGCCCTCCTTCGGGTTGATCACGCCTAGCTGATTCACTTCCGCAACAGGACGATGCAGAGCCTCTGCCAGTGCCTTGGCATCGCTCTCAGTGAGCGGCTCATCGTTGATCACCATCGCATTGGCTAGGTCTCCGCCCTTGATCAAGCCCTGACTGAGGAGAGGCAGTATCTCTCGTACGAAGACGAAGGACCGTGCCTCGGCTACCTCCTCGCCGTAGCGGCTGAGGTCACGCAGCGAAGCGTATTGGTTGCTCAGCAGCGGGGAGGCAAAGCTTAGGTGCGCCTCTACGCCGAGCTGATCTGATGGAAGAAGGAGAATGGAGGCTCCTGTCTCCTCATCTCTCACCTCGATAGGCTTACGTACCACAAAGACCTCGCGAGCAGCAGACTGCTCCTTGAGTCCTGCCTCTTGGATCGCCTGTACATAAGGATAGGCAGATCCGTCTAGTATAGGCGCTTCGTCACCATCTACCGTGATCAGACAGTTGTCCACGCCGAGCGCATAGAGTGCGCTGAGGCAATGCTCGAGCGTAGAGACCTGCACAGTGCCACGCTCTATACGAGTAGCACGTTGCGTCGTCGTGACATAGTCCGCATAAGCGGGGATCACGGGGTGCCCCTCGAGGTCGGAGCGACAGATCTGATAACCACTATGAGGCTCCGCAGGGGAGAGGGTCAAGGTGCGGTTGGCTCCTGTGTGAAGTCCTACACCTTGGAAGGTGAGTGTCGTAGCGAGTGTGTACTGATTCATAACGTGAGTGTGTCTGCTTTTACAAATGTGTCTATTTAGTTTCTGCGGAGACCTGCTCTTCGAGCTTGTCTACGCGACGCATCAGCTCAGGAAGCTTAGGAAGCGTGGCGAAAGCACGTAGTGCCTTACCCACAGGCATGGCGGGAGCGCCCATCACGACGCTGTGTGGCTGGAGATTGCCCAGTACGCCCGTCTGGCCACCGAGCTGCGAGTGGTCGCCTACGGTGAGGTGACCAGCTATGCCGACCTGACCGCCCAGCTGGCACCACTCCTTGATGTGTGCTGAGCCTGCTAGTCCCGCCTGGGCAGCGATGACCGTGTGCTCATCGACGGTGCAGTTGTGCGCGATCTGTACGAGGTTGTCGATCTTGACACCCGAAGCGATGCGCGTCACGCCCATAGTAGCGCGATCGATGCAACTATTCGCACCTATCTCCACGTTGTCTCCTATCTCCACATGTCCTATCTGCGGGATCTTGTCATAGCCATGATCCGTAGGGGCAAAGCCGAAGCCATCAGCACCGATGACCGTACCCGCATGGATGCGGCAATGATGGCCGATGATGCTATCCGAGTAAAGCGTGACCCGTGGATGTAGTGTCGTGTGGTCACCGATAGAGCAGTTGGTCCCGATGACGCAGTGCGCCGAGATGATGACCTGCTCGCCAAGCTTGACATCCGCTTCGATGCAGACATACGGGCCGATGATGCACTCCTTGGGTATCTCTACCGAAGGGTCTACAATAGCCGTCGGGTGGACGCCCGTCCAGTGAGGCTCCTGCTGAGAGACGTAGAGTCGCATCAGCTGTGAGAGCGTCTCGTAAGGGTTTGCCACACGGATCAAAGTCGTAGAGCAAGGCTGTGTCGGAGCAAACTTCTCGTCAACGAGTACCGCCGAGGCGTGTGTCGTGTAGAGGTAGGGCTCGTATTTCATATTAGCGAGAAAGCTCAAGTCACCTGCTTTCGCCTGTTCAATGCCTGCGAAGCCTTGTAGCTGAGCTGTGCCGTCGCCCTCTAGCGTACCACCGATTAGCTTGGCAATGTCTGCAACTGTATACATCTACCTTATATATTAGTCTATGATACCCTTGTCTATGAGCGTCTGCTCCATCTGGCGTGCCAGGTCAGAGGCTGCTTGCGCAGAGGCAGAGGCAAAGCGCTCGTCATTGCCCGCATAGATGATGCCACGCGAACTATTGACGATCAGCCCGCAGTCGCTCGTCATCGCATGCTCAGCGACCGCCTCTAGGCTACCACCCTGAGCACCTACACCCGGTACGAGGAGGAAGGCGTTGGGAGCCACCGCACGCACACGCTGCATCAGATTGCTCTGCGTAGCACCCACGACAAACATGATGTGGTCTGCACCCTCCCAGCTCAGAGCCTTCTTGAGTACCTGCTCGAAGAGACAAGTCTCCTCGCCCGTATGGAGCATCTGAAAGTCCTGCGCTCCCTGATTGCTCGTCAAGGCGAGTAGGATCACCCACTTGTCGCTATACTCTAGGAAAGGCAGCACACTGTCGCTACCCATGTAGGGAGCCACGGTGAGCGCATCGACCTTAAAGTTTTCGTAGAAGGCACGCGCATACATCTTGCTCGTATTGCCTATGTCGCCACGCTTAGCATCGGCGATGATCAGCTGCTCGGGATAGTTCTGACGTATGTAGTCCACCGTATCGCCAAAGACTTGCATGCCGAAAGCCCCAAGGGTTTCATAAAAAGCCAAGTTCAGCTTGAATGCGATAGCGTACTGTGCTGTGGCATCGATGATCGCTTTGTTGAAATCTAGGATAGGATTATCCCCCTTCAGCAAGTGCGGAGGCAACTTCTGTATATCTGGATCGAGACCCACGCAGAGATAGCTGCGCTTGGCTCGTATTTGTGCTATGATTTGCTCGCGATTCATGAGATAGTCTTCTGTTTATTTGAAGTGAGTAATCGTATACGGTCTACTAAGGTAGTGAAAAA
>CAMCJO010000145.1 GCA_945875135.1 uncultured Porphyromonas sp. | reverse complement strand
CGATTCCCTCCTTTCTCGAATATCCACGTGGGAAATCTCAAATCTCCACGTGGATATTTTTCTTTTTCCACGTGGGGGCGTTTTGATTCTTCCGAAGTTTCATTTCATTCCTCCGAAGTTTCATTTCATTCCTCCGAGGAATTTTTTCTTCTCCACGTGGGCATTTCGAAATATCCACGTGGAAATCACTTTTCTCCGACAGAGCACCGTGTCGATATGTAGCCAGCTCTAAATTATTGTAACGTGTCAGCCCTGAAACGAGACCGTCCCCCACCCAAGTGCATAGCACTCAGATGGGGGACGGCTTTCTGTCTAGTTAAGTGTGTAGCAACCGAGTGTGACGGTCCCTAGCTAGAGGGAGCGGAGAGAACACAGCTCTAAGACTAGCATCTCCGTGTAGGTCTTAGCCCTCGATAGCACCTGAAGGGCAAACAGCAGCGCATGCGCCACAATCGATGCAAGTATCAGCGTCGATAGAGTAGATATCGCCCTCAGAGATTGCGCCTACGGGGCACTCATCGATGCAAGTGCCACAAGCTACACAGCTGTCAGTGATTACGTGTGCCATAATTCTATTGGTTTTAAGTTGCGTATTAAAATTATCTATGATGTTACCACAGCTTTGGGACACCAAATAGGACGTCTCTCATGCTTTGGTAGTGCAAAGATACAATAAACTTCCGAGAATACCTACTTCTAGGTATTGGAATGATGTTTTTTTCTTCATGGAGAACGAGGGTGAGTAGCAAACTCCCTCGCTAATACCTGCTTATTGGGATGCCTCTCCAGGTTGCCCCTACCCCTCTACCCTTCGACCTCGCTACCGATCATCGTTGCCGAGGTAACACGCTCCACACGCACGGTCACGAGCTTGCCAATCTGGTTATGCCCCTTGGGGAAGACGATTACCTTGTTTTGCTGGGTACGCCCGAAGAAGTCATCGCGCGAGCGCTTGCTGTACCCCTCGATGAGTACCTCAAAGTTCTTGCCCACGTCACGCTCATTGCTCTCAAGGCTCAGCTCGTTTTGCAGGGCAATCATACGATTGAGTCGCTCTACCTTGACCTCCTCGGGGACATCGTCCACGAGGTGACGCGAGGCGTAGGTGCCGGGGCGCTCGGAGTACTTAAACATGAAGGCACTGTCCAGCCGTGCCAGCCTCATCACCTCGAGCGTCTCCTGAAAGTCCTCCTCCGTCTCACCCGAGAAGCCACAGAAGACATCGGTACTCAGCCCGCAGTCGGGCATATAGTCGCGGATGCGCTCCACACGCTCTAGGTACCACTCACGCGTGTAGCGACGGTGCATACGCTCTAGGATGCGATTACTGCCGCTCTGCAGGGGGAAGTGGATGTGGCGACAAATGTTGGGATAGCGGCTCATCACCTCGAGCGTCTCATCTTTCATATCCTTAGGGTGAGGCGAGGTAAAGCGAATGCGCATCGTCGGCACCGCCTCAGCAACGCTTCGCAACAGATCGGCGAAAGTGTAGCTCACGCCCGTCTCAGACTGCCAGCAGTAGGAGTTGACATTTTGCCCTAAGAGAGTGACCTCTCGGTAGCCCTCTTGCGCCATACGCTGCACCTCACGGATGATACTCTCGGGATCACGGCTGCGCTCACGACCTCGCGTGTAGGGGACGATGCAGTAGGTGCAGAAGTTGTTACACCCACGCATGATCGAGACAAAGCCACTGATGTGCAAGCCAGGGAGACGTACAGGGATCACATCGCTGTAGGTCTCACTCTTCGACAGCTCAATGCTAATAGCCGGCTCGCCCGCCTCAGCGGCAGCAATCAGGTGTGGCAGATCGGTGTAAGCGTCAGGGCCGGCCACCAGATCCACGCCATGATCCTGTATGAGCGTCTCCTGCACACGCTCTGCCATACAGCCCAGCACGCCGACGATCTGCGGATGCCCCGAGCGTCTGCGCTGACCATTGAGATTATCCAGTCGACGTATGATACGCTGCTCCGCATTGTCGCGCACCGAGCAGGTATTGATGAGCACGGCGTCCGCCTCATCGATCTGATCGGTGAGTTGATAGCCGGCCAGTTGCATCTGCGCAGCTATAATCTCGCTGTCAGCCACATTCATCTGACAGCCATAGGTCTCGATGTAGACCCGCTTGCTTTCTTGCTCTACTCTCTCGGTCATAACAGGCGCAAAGGTACGAAATTAGCACGTAGAGCTGTGAGCACCACTAGCGGAGGTAGTCCTCGGCTAGCGCAACCCAGTAGGAGGCACCGATCGGGAGCAGTTGCTTGTTGAAGATAAACTTAGGATTGTGTACCATCGGGGTCTCGCCATTACCTATCATTAGGTAGCAGCCCCGCTGCTTCTGCAGCATGAAGGCAAAGTCCTCGCTACTCATGTAGCGTGCGCTGGGGTAGACAACCCGCTCCTCGCCAAAGGTCTTGCGCGCCACCTCGGCAGCATAGCGCGTCTCCTCCTCGCTATTGATTAAGACAGCTCCAGGCTGCCCCTCGGTAATCTCATAAGAACAGCCATAGCTCTCGGCTTGGTGCTGCGTGATCGTGCGGATGCGCTCCAGCACCTGAACGCGCGTCTCTGGCTCCATATTGCGGATAGAGAGTCTGAGGGTAGCGCTGTCGGGGATCGTATTCCCCGTATCCCCTGCGAGGAAAGCTCCGATAGTCACCACGCTGTGATGCCAAGGGGAGACGTTGCGTGAGACGATACTCTGCAGAGCTAAGACGAGCGAAGCACCTGCGACGACGGGGTCGATGCTAAGCTCAGGCATAGAGCCATGAGAGCCACGCCCCATGAGCTTGATCTCCCAGTTATCCACGGCAGACATCATCTCGCCTGAGCAGAAGTGTAGGGTGCCCAGAGGCAAGCCAGGCAGGTTGTGCATCGCATAGACAGCGTCCACGGGAAAGCGATCGAAGAGCCCATCGGCAACCATTGCGGCACCTCCCTGCATCGTCTCCTCGCCGGGCTGGAAGATGAGCGTGAGCTTGCCATTGAAGTGACCACTCTCGGCCAACTGCTTGGCAGCACCGAGGAGCATCGTCGTATGTCCATCGTGCCCGCAGAGGTGTGCATGCCCTGGGATGCGACTGCGGTAGGGCAGATCGTTTTCCTCCTGTATAGCTAGTGCGTCAAACTCAGCGCGGATGCCTAGGGAGCGCGTTCCCTCACCACGCTGCATCGTAGCCACGATACCGAGCTTACCGATACCCTCCGTCACTTCATAGCCAAAGTTGCGTAGCCTCTCGGCGATGATGCGGGAGGTGTCGTACTCTTGCATAGCTGTCTCAGGAGCTTGATGAAAGTTCTCAAACCACTGCTCCATATCTCGGCAGATGGCTTCACTTATCTTAGATTTCATAGTCGTGTGTGTCTATATATTAGTTGTCTCTATGCCTCAGTCTGCTTCTTCTGCTTGGGTATTGTCAGAGCTATGGAGAGGATAGCGAGGAGGAGCAAGCCTATATTAAAGTACATGGTCACCATCGCTGCGTGACGGAAGTTGAGATTGCCCTGCTGCCCCACGAAGTTGATCAGATTGCCTAGCAGTTCTATCGGCTCTCCCGACACTTGGATGCCATTGTAGATAGCCTGTGATATGGCCAGTCCGAAGGCTGCGCCAAGGGACGAAGCCATCTTGTAGATGCCGGAGCCTTGTCCCGAGAGGTCTCGTGGCAAGCTCGATAGTGCCGCATCGGTCGAGGGTGTCGCATAGAAGGCTAGCCCAGTACCAAAGAGAACGTAAGCCACGCCCGTCAGGATCATGTAGACGCCCGTCATGAGTTGCGTCTGAGACATCAGGATTACTGAAACGATAATCAGCATACAGCCCCAGATCATTGGCTTGCGAGGACCAAAGCGCTGGAGGAGCTTCTCACCCACACGGATAAAGAGTAGGATGGAGACGCCATACCCGATGGTCAGGTAGCCCGCCGTGGCGGGATCGATGCGACCGCCTTGCTGCAGCACGCTGAGCGACACGACGAGTACGCCCGCAGTGGCATTGAGGATCAGGTTTGAGATAGTCGCTCCTGTGAAGGTCTTATTGCGAAAGAGGGCAAAGTTCATAAAGGCACCCGCTTGTCCCTGTTCCACACTGATGAAGACCACGATTGCAATGACCGAGATAGCTATACTGGAGAGTGAGTAAAGACTGAGCCAGCCCCAGACGGGCGCATTGGCGATGAAGTACTGAAGCATGAAGAGCCCAATGAAGAAGGATATGAACCCGACCGAGTCAAATCGCTTCGCTTGTTGCTGCTCGGCACGGCTCTCGGGAAGCCCCTTGATGAGCAGCAACCCTACTATCGCAAATAAGGCGCAAACGTAGAAGATGGCTCGCCATCCCAAAGTGCTAATCATAAAGCCACCAAAGAGGGCTGCAAAGCTCGAGCCACCCCATGTACCCATACTCCAGAGACTGACCGCACGCTGTCGCCCCTTGCCAGACCAGTAGACGCCGAGGAGGGCTAGCGAAGCGGGCATGATGCAGGCGCCCGAGAGACCTTGTAAGGCTCTACCTACGATAAGGATTGGTGCTGTCAGGGCGCTCTGAGCGGGTGTCAGCGCAATGAGTAGAGCCCCTAGGATAGCTGCGTAAAATCCCCAGCGAATGAGCTTGACGCGTCCGAGACGGTCCGCCAAGCCTCCGAAGACGACGATAAAGAGTCCGCTCACCAGCGAAGTGACCGACACGGCAAAGCTAAGCGTAGAGATAGAGAGTCCCAGCTCCTTGTTCATATCCACATGGATATTGAGGAGCGTCATGGCAAAGAGCCAGAAGGAGAGCAAGCCAAAGATAAATCCGAAGAGGACTCGGTCGTTGCCCTGGTAGGTTGTGGAGGAGGTCTGTTGCATAGTGTAGTAGGAGAAGCGCATTAGCTCGCTTTCTGAGTGCTAAAGTACGCTTTTTCTCCGATTTCTCCAATCATCGCTGCGTAGACAAATTCCGCCCAACGGGGGAGACGCGACTAGTTGCTGAGGCGCTCCCTTTGGATCCGCTTGTAGAGGACGACGTATAGAGCGATCGCTACACCCTCAGAGCCGATCGTCATAGCGATGATGATCGGCTGTTGCTCTAGGTCGTAGAGCCACCCCATGAGGAAGGAGCCGAAGAGTAGCGACAGACCATAGATCGTGTTAAAGATGCCGAACCCTATGCCACGCTTACTGAATGGTGTAATGTCGGCAATAGCAGATCTCATGACCGTCTCGTGCGCTCCCAGCACGACACCCATCAGCACCATGCCGATCCAGAGCATGCTCACAGAGTGAGACAGGGTCAGCAGTGGCACAAAGGCTGTCAAGACTGGAACAATGAGCAGGACCAGCACGCCGCCCGTCTTGTGTCCCAGCTGGCGCTTCAGGCGATCGTACCCCTTTCCGATGAAGATCGCGACGAGGGCATCCACCGCCATAGCAACAGCGTACAGGATCGGCACCATCCCATCAGAGACGATCTGCTGCATCTTAAGATGATAGCCTATCAAGCTGAAGTTGATCAGTCCGAAGGCAACGAAAAAGGTAAATGCCGAGTAGATCCAAAAGATCGGTTGTAGGCGAGGAGGCTTCTGGGAGGTGTCTACCTGCGGGGTGAGTGCCTCTCGTACGAACTTACGATGCACCAAGACGAGGACCACCATCAAGATGATAAAGGGGATGACTAGTAGCTGGTAGCCTAACTGAAAAACCTCTAGGCCGCTACTCCCCACGAAGTAGAAGAGTGCCGTAAAGATCAAAGGTCCCAAGAATGCGCCCAACTGATCCAGTGCCTCCTGAATGCCGAAGGCGTACCCCAGACCGATCTGATTCTCTGCGACGGCTGAGAGGATCGTGTCTTTAGCTGGGCTGCGTAAAGCCTTGCCTATTCGCTCGAGGAGGATAAAGGTGTAGAGCCACCCCCACGAAGTGGTCAAGCCCATCAACGGAATCACCAGATGCACCCCATAGCCCACAAAGAGGAAGAGCCAGTAGCGCTTGCTCTTGTCCAGCCAGGCACCTGAGAGCAGGCGCAACGCATAGCCTAGGAATTCGCCCAGTCCGAAGACTAGCCCCACCTGTGTCGCTGAGAGACC
>CAMCJO010000144.1 GCA_945875135.1 uncultured Porphyromonas sp. | reverse complement strand
CTGCTCCGTCGTCGCTATACTCTACGACCACAAGACAGGCGAGGTCTACGAGGTCGCTAAGGCTCCTCTCAATGGCAACACCCCAACACACTAAACTAGAAAACAAACGCTCAATAATACTAAATAAACAAACATCTCATGAACAAACTAATTACACGCTTAGCAGTAAGCTTTGCACTCGTTGGTGGCGTACTCCTACCAGCAACTTGGGCTACGGCACAGCAACAGCTCGTAGCATCAGATCTCCAGTTTGTAGAGAGCTCTACGCTGGATAGGACATCACAGCTCCGCGCTGGTCGAGCTGATGATCTTGTTAATCTTAAGACATCACAATATGTCGCTAAGGATATCAATGGCAAGGAGTACGATATCGATGCCATCCTCAAGTCTGGCAAAGCTATTATGATGGACTTCTCCGCTGTATGGTGTGGTCCTTGCTGGTCGCTCCATACGAGTGGAGTCTTGGAGAAACTCTATACCAAGTTCGGTCCTAAAGGAACAAACCAAATTGAAGTCTTTTGGGTCGGAGCAGATCCAAGATCCACCGTTAGTGCGATCAAGGGCTCAGGAGGTGGGACTCGAGGTGACTGGACTAAGGATAGTAAGGGCAACCCTGTCCCTTATCCCCTCTTTTCTGACTCAAAGATGTATTCCACGTTAGGCATTCCGGTATCTGGATTCCCCACACTAGTTCTCGTTGGGCCAGGCAATAAGTGGATCGAGTGTCGTAGTGAAGTATCGACATCAGATTCAGAGTTCACAAAGTTTGCAGAGCTCTTGTCGCTCTTTATGACCGATAAGGACAAGCCTCAAGCAGTAGTTTTCGAAGGTGTGACAGATCTTTACGTTGGGGAGACCCATACGATGAAGGTTACCTACTCAACCGTCGCCCCTGTCACCAAAGTCGAGTGGAAGGCCCCTGCGGGCATCACCCTCAAGAAGGTGAGCGATGCTGAGTACCAGATCACCGCTGACAAGATTGGCTCTTATGAAGTTGAGGCTACTGTCACGAACAAGAATGGTAATGCTTCTGGCAAAGTAACCGTCACTGTCTCTGATCCTATCACCAGCTATCCATTCTTCTGTGGTATGGATAATAAGGAGAATATCGACAAGGGATGGCGTTCTATCGATAAAGATGGCGATGGGCTAGGCTTCGACTCTTTTTCGGGGAAAGGTCTTCTAGATCGTCTCGGACTTAGCTTTAAAGACCCCAATGTTAAGGCTGGAGCAGAGAAGAGTGAAGACTGCCTTGTCTCTTGGGGGACCTTCTATCCGACATCAATGAATCAAAATCGTCAATTTGGAGGACAGTCGATAACACCTCAGAATGAGCTACTCTCAGCACCTCTTGTTATTCCTGCAGATGCTCAAGCTCCCACCTTCTCTTGCTACATTAAGGGCTTCTTCTCAGCTGATAAGGTAGATGAACTCAAGGTGATGGTCTCTGAGCCTAATGGCACACCTGTAGAGCTCCTAGCTCCTCAGAGGACTGCCTCTACGTGGAAGCTAATCTCAGCCGACCTGTCACAGTACAGGGGTAAGAAGATTCTGCTCACTCTCGTTCCTGTAGTCAATGGTTCCAGTGGTGTCTGTGTGGATCAGCTACGTGTCACTATGGATGGCTCGACAGATGTAGAGACTCCTACGCTCAATATAGAGACCACCCTCTACCCCAACCCAGCTAGTGACTATCTAACCGTTCGAACACGTATCGGTAGTACTATCGAACTCTTTGCGACCGATGGCACACTGCTCTCGACAACGCAAGGTCAGGGTGGGGAGACCACAATAGCTCTGACGCAACTCCCCGCAGGTCGCTACCTAGTACGTGTCACCTCTTTAGAGGGTGAGGTCGTCCTGCGTCCGCTCATCATAGAGTAAGCTATCACCGATAGGCTACGATAGGCTTCCTCAGAGCCTATCGTAACCGCTAGCAAATAAACAAACGCAGACCATCAGACACAACGTGTGTGTCTCCTGATGGTCTGCGTCTGTTTTGCTCGTAGCTGTCGCCAAGGCATCTCTGGAGACTGTCGCTTTTTGAGACTGCTGCAAAAAGCAACAGGATCGCAAGATTGCGAGCAATCTTGCCTGGACTGGGCATAATGGATGAAGTGCCCAAACAAAGACAAGTTGCTGAGGGTGTCCATCATACGAAGGGAGCGTACTGGCGTACGTGACCGAGCCCGAATCCCGCTAGCAACGTAGCAATTCGCCATTATGCGACAGTCTCCTTTTGCAACAGACTCTATTTACTACGGTAGCCACGTGAGAAATTACAAATTGTCCTCTCCTGAAATAGTACACAGTTGGGAAGCCACCCCCAACAACTATGAAAGAAGAAAAAAGTAACCGAGGACGAAAGGGATATCCCCTAGATTTCAAGTGGAGAGTCATTGATGACCTCCTAGCCACTGGCGAGAGCATCGCCACGACCAGCCAGCGCTACGGCATTACCACACGCACCATTCGAAATTGGTTGCGTAGCTTTGGAGTAGAGTTACCCAACCAAAGCAGCAGTAGCACTATGAGCAAGACAAACAAGAACAAGAACAAGAACAAGAACAAAGACGTAGATCCAGAGTACGCAGAACTCAAGTGCGAAAACGCTCGCCTCAAAGCAGCCCTCTTCCAGGCTGAGAGCAAGGCATTAGTCAACAAGACACTACTCGAAGTGGTCTTGAATCGCTACCACATTGATCTAAAAAAAAAGACCGATTTGCAGCCGTGAGACAGCTTGAATACGCCAAAGTGAGAGATCAAAAGCTCTCCATAACCTACCTTTGTCAGCTACTAGAAGTCAGCCGCAAAGGCTACTACAAGCACTCCGTCACCGAGCAAGACGAAGATGTCAAAGTAGCCTCCGTCCTACACTATTGCCAGTATGTGCGCGGTCAGCTCCCCAAAGCAGGCGTAGACACCCTCCAGCAGTGTGCCAACGAATACTTCAAAGGGACCTTCCAAGTAGGTCGAGACTGGCTCTACAAAGTGTTAGGAGCCAACGACATGCTGCTGAGAAGTCGCAAGCGCAAGCGTCCACCCCAGACGACCAAGGGAGTGGTCAATCACGGCTTCCAAGACCACCTGAACACCACCCCTAAGTACATAGCCACCGACCATTGCCGGCTCACCGTTTCAGACATAACCTACGTCAAATGTTTAGGGGGCTTCGCATATCTCTCCCTGACGATGGATGCTTATAGCCGCATCATCACTGGCTTTGACCTGCAGCCCACGCTCTCCACAGAGGGTCCCTACAACGCACTAAGACAGACCGTTGACTTCTACCAGAGCCATGGCTTTGACCTCAAAGGGCTCATCTTCCATAGCGACCGAGGCTGTCAATATGTCTCCAAGCAGATGACCGACTACGAGGCCAGCTTAGGCATCGTAACCAGTGTCACCCAGACAGGCAACCCTCTCCACAATGCTATGGCAGAGCGACTTAACGGGATCATCAAGAACGACTGGCTCTACAACTTCGAGGATAAGCCCATAGATCAAGTTCGAGAGATCCTCTCGCAAACGATTGCTCTCTATAACACAGTGCGTCCTCATCGAGCCCTCAACAAGAAGACTCCGATGCAGATGCTCATACCAGATTACCCCAACCCTATAACCACACAACCCTCTAAGAAACAGACATCTAAGAACAATTCTCCCAAAGCTCCGAGCCTCAAATATCCGAGCTCATGCCGCTTAACTCCACACAAAGACCTATCTTTGTGTACCTCCGCAGTAAAAACGACCACAAGTCGTGTACCCCAGCAAGAGCAAAACTAACAAATGAGTACACTCACAGGACTAACAAAAATGACCCGAGTACCATCTCAGTAATACCTTCCCAACTGTGTACTTTTTTCAGGAAGAGGACAATTTTCCACGTGGAGGTTTTTCATTTTCCACGTAGGGGCAAATCATTTCCTCCGACATTTCATTTGATTCTTCCGATGTTTCATTTCTTCCCTACGTAGATACTTTTCATTCCACTGAAGAATCGAAAATAGCCACGTAGGACTTGACGTTTCCTACGTGGCTAAACTCTTATTTCGACACTGTTGCCTTTTGCACCAGTCTCCTCTTACTTAAGGCAAGGTAATCTACGACCTAGTGCGATGTGATATGCTTTGGGCACTGAGATACGAAGTGCGGAGGGATCTATCGAACGAGGACAGTCGCACTTGTCTGTTGCCCCCCTGAGGTAACTCGTACGAAGCATACCCCTACAGGAAGATCGGAGATGGTTGAGACTTCACTCTGCACGGTAAGGGAGTCTATCAGAGTCCCCGTCATGTCAAATATCTCGATAGTACTGCTGATCGGAGCTTTGACGTAGACAACGCCAGGAAATGGTGTACTAGATATCTCTATTGCATTGTCATAGACTGGACTGATAGCTACATTGCCTGCAAAGGGGTTTTGTCCGTAATTTTTATATCCCTTCCAGTCATAAGCTGTCCAACCTTTTTCTGCCAGTTGTGCTACTTGCTCCGATGTGCATATGTTGGCTTCTTTAGGATTCTCACTGTCTATTACATATAGAGATCCTTTACTGCTTCTCTTAGGTAGGGTATTAATGAGTCGCTGTGTATCTTCTTGCGAGAAATTGTTGGAGAAAATACCTAGCTTCTTCAGCTCTTTGCATCCTGTTACGTCAAGACTAGATAGCTTATTTTGAGATACATATAGTTCTTGTAGTAAAGGCAATGCTCCGACTGTAACTTCCTCAAGGTTGTTTTCTTCTATCCTTGCAGCTTTTAAGGCCTTGTTTTGAGACAAATCAATGGTTGTAAGCTTATTGGAGGAGAGGTTGCAGTCTTGAAGTGCCGTAAGTGAGGATAAGTCAATATTCGCTATGGCACACTTGGCTGCATCCAACATTTTTAGCTGAGGTAAGGTCGATAGATCCAACGAGGTGATCTGCGAGCTGGTAGAAACATGCAAGTAAGTCAGGTTGGGGGTCTTGCTCAGGTCTATCTCTGTAAGAGGATTACCACCGACTATCAGATCCTCCAAAAGAGGTACTGTCGAGAGGTCTAACGAGGTGATTTCGTTTTTAAATAGATCGAGATTTCTCAACCGTGTCAAGGGACTTAAGTCAATACTTTTCAAGCCACACAACTCTAAAGATAGCGTGCGGAGCTTGGTGCAATTTGACAGATCTATCTGACCAGATAAACTATTATTCAGGTTTAAGAAAGTGATTTTGGGGCAGTCGGATAGGTCAAGCTCTTCAAAAAGATTGAAAGGCGCTATCAAACTGGTTAGACTAAAGCATCCAGACAAGTTAAGATGCTTTAGATTCATATTAAAGAGACCAGCACTCTGCAGATGTGACAATCCACTGAGATCTAGAGTCTCTCCTATATTCATATAGCTTAGATCGATGTGCTCTAGAAGCTTGTTGTTACTCAAGTCAATGGTAGTCAAAGAAGTCCCTGCAAGCCCCAATCGTGTAAGGTTAGAAAGTCCACTCAAGTCAATTGAAGTGATGGGGTTCTGCCTAACAGATAAATTGTTGATTTTTGGAGTATGTGAGACGTCTAAGCCTGTAAGGAGGTTATTATCGCAGATTAAGACTGCGAGATCGGGATTTTTAGATAGGTTCATCTCAATGAGAGCATTATCATTGCCGATGAGTTGGGTGATAGGGCCATGTAGTGTAATAATCTTAGAGGTCATCTCATGCTCGACAAAGCCGTCAGTCCCAAAAGTGGTAACAGCTTCATCTTCGGAGCGTGCCCCATCATTATTCCAATCGATCCAGCAGTCCGTGCGATCTGCTTCATTTGCGACATCAATAGCCAGCTTCCATCCTACGCGTGGATTGAAGGGGTCTTCTGGGATCTGTCCAGAGCTCATCAGAGTGATTTGATGCTCTTGAGCTGTAAGTACTAGTGCAGAGACTACAGAAAGAGCCGTAATAAGTAGTGCTTTCTTCATATTGTGTGTATATGTTGAGTGTGTGTATTAAGTATGTTTAGTCGAGATCTTCTCTCTTCGGGGGCAAAGGTACAAAAAAGGGTTCATCCGAGATTCTGTGTGATGACCTGATCGTGGAGAGCAAAAAGTCTTAG
>CAMCJO010000143.1 GCA_945875135.1 uncultured Porphyromonas sp. | reverse complement strand
CAGCCTTGCCTGATCTCTCGAGTGCGTGGTCAGAGTTGCCGACACTACCTATCGTAGCTTTGCATGCAGCGAGGATACGGCGAGTCTCTCCACTAGGCATACGTAGTACGACATAATTATCTTCACGAGCTACCAGCTGTGCGAAGGCACCAGCACTACGTACCAGCTTACCACCCTGACCAGGGCGTAGCTCCACGTTGTGCACGATCATACCGACAGGTACCTTGGCTAGTGGTAGTGCGTTACCTACCTCAGGTGTTGCGTTTTCACCTGACATCACTTGCTGGCCTACAGTCAGTCCGTTAGGAGCGATGATATAGCTCTTAGCTCCATCGGCATAGTATAGGAGTGCGATGCGAGATGATCTGTTTGGATCATACTCGATACTCTTGACTGTAGCGGGGATGCCATCCTTCGTTCTCTTGAAGTCGATGAGACGATACTTACGCTTGTGACCACCGCCTACGTTGCGTATGGTCATCTTGCCAGTATTGTTACGACCACCCGATTTACGAGCTCCAACTACAAGAGACTTCTCTGGTGCACTGGCAGTGATGGCGTCAAATGCACCAATAGTTTTGTGTCTTTGCCCCGGCGTTGCGGGCTTTAGTTTACGGATTCCCATTGCTTATATATTGCTAAAGAAATCGATTGTATCCTCACCCTGGAGCGTTATGAAAGCCTTCTTGAAGGCTGGCTTACGACCCGTGATGACACCCGACTTGGTATAGCGACTAGAGTGCTTACCGTCGTAGCGACAGGTGTTGACACTATCGACCTTGACGTTGTACATCTTCTCGACAGCATTACGTATCTCAATCTTGTTTGCAGTGGGTGCTACTAAAAAGGCGTAGCGCTGCTGATTGCTCTCAGTGATTGCTGTCATCTTCTCTGAGATTATTGGTTTGATTATGATTCCCATATCAATGCTCTACTAGTGTGTTTCGACTTAAAACATCTCATTGACCTGTGCTAGAGCATCCTCTGTGAAGACTATCTTGCGACAATCCAGCACACAATAAGTATTGAGATCTTGAGCACGTATGATGCTGACACCTGGGATGTTGCGAGCACTGAGTGCTACGGTATCCTCTATCTGTGAGACTACGTAGAGAGTCTTCTGACCATCTACGTTGAGTGCCTTTGCCATGCTCACAAAAGACTTGGTCTTGGGAGCCTCAAAAGAGAGCTGATCCAGTACCATGATCTGATTGTCCTGAGCCTTGTAGGTGAGGGCACTACGACGTGCTAGCTGGCGGAGCTTCTTGTTGAGCTTGAAGCTGTAGCTACGTGGGCGAGGTCCGAAGACGCGCGCACCACCACGTAGGATGTTAGAGTTGATATCACCACGACGAGCGCCACCCGTACCCTTCTGGCGGAATAGCTTGCGTGTAGATCCACTCATCTCACTACGCTCCTTGGTTTTGTGCGTACCCTGACGCTGATTAGCGCGGTACTGCTTGACGGTTAGATAGATAGCGTGATCATTGGGCTCTATGCCAAAGACGGAGCTCTCCAAGGCTATCTTACGTCCCGTATCTTCACCTTGTATATTGTAGATTGATAGTTCCATTACTTCTCTATTGCTATGATTGAACCCTTAGCTCCAGGCACGCTACCCTTGAGTACGAGGATATTATGCTCGGGCATTACTTTGATCACTTCGAGGTTTTGTACCGTGACGCGCTTATTGCCCATCTGTCCAGCCATGCGTGTACCCTTAAAGACCTTTGCAGGGTAAGAGCAGGCACCGACAGCACCGGGTGCACGCAGACGGTCATCCTGACCGTGTGTCGACTGACCGACACCGCCGAATCCGTGACGCTTGACTACGCCTTGGAATCCCTTACCCTTGCTCGTCCCGTGTACATCCACATAGTGGGTATCGTTGAAGAGCTCTACGGTGATCTCATCACCGAGCTTGTAATCTGATCCAAAGCCCATGAACTCGGCCAAGTGGCGCTTGTTAGTTACTCCGGCTGCCTTGAAGTGTCCCTGCAGTGGGCGTGTCGTATGCTTGTCTTTAGCATCCTGAAAGCCCAGCTGGATCGCTTCATACCCATCGCGGTCAGCAGTCTTTACTTGAGTCACTACACAAGGACCTACTTCGATGACAGTGCATGGCACATTAACGCCCTCGGCACTGAATACGGAAGTCATTCCGATTTTCTTTCCTAATAATCCTGGCATTTCTGTAGTTGATTACTCTGGTTAATACTTAATTTCGATGTCTACGCCACTGGGCATCTCCAGCTTCATCAGCGCATCAATCGTAGGTGCTGAGGCATTGTAGATGTCGATCAGACGCTTGTGAGCATTTAGCTCAAACTGCTCACGGCTCTTCTTATTGACGAAGGTGGAGCGGTTCACCGTAAAAATACGCTTATGCGTGGGCAGTGGTATAGGACCACTGACCAGCGCATTAGTATTCTGTACGGCCGTGACGATCTTCTCGGCAGACTTGTCTACGAGCATGTGGTCGTAAGACCTCAGCTTGATTCTGATCTTTTGGCTCATTACTATATTGTGAGATTATTACTTTATCAAATCAACGCGACCATTGAGTTCCTCAAGGATCTTCTTAGCTATTGACGAGGAGACCTCTGCATAGTGTGAGAAGCTCATCGTACTAGAGGCACGACCACTCGTGATCGTACGTAGGGCGGTCACATAGCCAAACATCTCGCTTAGGGGCACCTTAGCCTTGATAACCTGAGCGCCAGAGCGGTTGACCTCTGAGCCCTCGACCTGACCACGACGCTTGTTAAGGTCGCCGATCACGTCACCCATGTTCTCCTCAGGCGTTACCACCTCAAGTTGCATGATAGGCTCCATCAGCACGGGGCTAGCCTTCTCTGAAGCCTCCTTAAAGGCCATCATAGCTGCCACCTCAAAAGAGAGCTGATCGGAGTCTACTGGGTGGAAAGATCCATCTACCAGTGTCACCTTGAGACTATCTAGAGGATAGCCGGCGAGGACACCACTCTTCATAGCCTTCTCAAAGCCCTTCTGGACAGAGGGGATAAACTCTTTCGGGATATTACCACCCTTGACCTCATCAACAAACTGTAGAGCTCCGTCGAAGTCCTCATCGGCTGGACCAAACTTGATGATGATATCAGCAAACTTACCACGACCACCAGACTGCTTCTTGTATACCTCGCGTAGGTCTACAGTCTGAGTGACAGCCTCCTTGTAAGCAACCTGAGGCTTACCCTGGTTACACTCGACCTTGAACTCGCGCTTCAGGCGATCTATAATGATGTCTAGGTGTAGCTCACCCATACCGCTGATGACGGTCTGACCCGTCTCCTCATTGGTCTTAACGACAAATGTTGGATCCTCCTCAGCGAGCTTAGCAAGACCGACACCAAGACGATCCATATCCTTCTGCGTCTTAGGCTCGACAGCGATACCGATCACAGGATCGGGGAAGTCGATAGACTCCAGTACAAGCGGTGCATTCTCATCGCAGAGCGTGTCACCCGTACGGATATCCTTAAAGCCTACACCAGCACCGATATCACCTGTACCGATAGTCTCCATCGGGTTCTGGTGATTAGAGTGCATCTGGAAGAGGCGTGAGATACGCTCCTTCTTACCAGAGCGAGAGTTAAAGACGTAGCTACCAGCATCGATGTGACCACTATACACGCGGAAGAAGCAGAGACGACCTACGAAGGGGTCGGTAGCGATCTTAAAGGCGAGTGCACTCATAGGTGCATCGGGATCGACCTCACGCACCTCCTGCTTGTCAGAGTCTAGTGCATGACCTACCACCTCTGGCGTATCCATAGGGCTAGGCAGATAAGCACAGACAGCATCTAGGAGCGTCTGTACACCCTTATTCTTAAACGAAGAGCCACAGAGCATCGGGAAGATCTCCATCGCTAGGGTAGCCTTGCGGATAGCTGTACGGATCTCATCCTCTGTGATCGTAGAGGGATCATCGAAGTACTTCTCCATGAGAGTCTCGTCAGTCTCTGCGAGCGTCTCTAGGAGCTTATCTCTCCACTCCTCAGCATCAGCGCGAAGGTTGTCAGGGATCTCATCGATCTCGTACTCAGCACCCATGGTCTCATCGTGCCAGATGATCGCCTTCATAGTGATCAGATCTACAACTCCCTTAAAGGAGTCCTCCTCACCGACAGGGATCTGGATAGGACAAGCCTTAGCTCCGAGCATCTCGACCATCTGACGCTGTACCTCATAGAAGTTTGCGCCCGAGCGGTCCATCTTATTAATGTATGCGATGCGAGGCACCTTGTACTTATCAGCCTGACGCCATACAGTCTCACTCTGAGGCTGTACACCGCCCACGGCGCAGAACGTAGCCACGGCACCATCGAGGACACGGAGTGAACGCTCTACCTCTACGGTAAAGTCCACGTGTCCCGGAGTGTCGATCAGGTTGATCTTATACTTCTTATTGTCATAGGTCCAGAAGGTCGTAGTAGCAGCTGAGGTGATCGTGATACCGCGCTCCTGCTCCTGAGCCATCCAGTCCATCGTAGCGGCACCATCGTGTACCTCTCCGATCTTGTGTGTTAGTCCGGTGTAGAAAAGTATACGCTCAGAGGTCGTCGTCTTACCAGCATCGATGTGTGCCATGATGCCGATATTACGAGTTTGCTCGAGCTTAGAATGAATTGCAGACATAGATTTTATGGTTAGTGTAGGTTAGAAGCGGAAGTGTGCGAAGGCACGGTTAGCCTCAGCCATACGATGTACGTCCTCCTTACGCTTGAACGCACCACCCTGACTATTGTAGGCATCCATGATCTCTGCTGCGAGCTTGTCAGCCATAGTCTTACCACCACGCTTACGAGCGAAGATGATTAGATTCTTCATGGAGATAGACTCCCTACGCTCTGGACGTATCTCTGTCGGCACTTGGAAGGTTGCTCCTCCGATACGACGAGACTTGACCTCCACGTGGGGGGTTACGTTATCAAGAGCTGCCTTCCAGATCTCTAGGGCGCTCTTCTCCTCTTGCGACATCTTATCCTTGACGATGTCAAGGGCTTTATAGAAGATGCTATATGCAAGACTCTTCTTGCCATCATACATGAGGTGGTTCACAAACTTTGTGACCTGACGATCTCCAAATACGGGATCGGGCAGTACCTGCCTCTTCTTAGGCTTAGCCTTTCTCATTGTTTCGTGATATTATACTATTGTCTCGTCGTCTTATTTGGGTTGCCATCATAATGATCTGTTGTCTTCAACGCTCCCTCTGGAGCATTTACTCAACCTATCCTTGATCTCCAAGGATTAGCTCATCCAAATAGAACCACGGGGACAAATGTGGTTACTAGATTTAGATTGCACTCCTACGCTAGACAAGTACGACTCTTTAAGAGAGCTCGGACACACTGCTACGAAGAGTGTAGATAGATTTTTCTGTGGGGAGAGGTACTCGCTGAGTACCTATTATATATAGTATACTCACCCGCCAGGGGGAGTAATAGGTCGAGGGGGATAGTAGACCATCCAGCACCTCGCCACGGCATCTCAATCTAGGCGACTAGTTTACTTCGCCTTAGGACGCTTAGCTCCGTACTTAGAGCGACGCTGGCGACGACCATCGACACCAGCTGTATCGAGTGCGCCACGCACTATATGGTAGCGTACACCAGGCAGGTCCTTGACACGACCGCCACGCACCAAGACGATACTATGCTCCTGAAGGTTGTGACCCTCACCAGGGATGTAGGCATTAACCTCCTTGCCGTTGGTCAGACGTACACGAGCCACCTTACGCATAGCCGAGTTAGGCTTCTTAGGGGTGGTTGTGTAAACGCGGACACAAACGCCACGACGCTGTGGGCATGAACCCAAGGCTGGAGACTTACCTTTTTCCTCAAAGGTCTCTCGTCCCTTTCTTACTAACTGTTGGATAGTAGGCATTAACTTCTCGTTTACTTAATTCTTGATTTACAAATATGATTCTCGTGCTACCCTGCTATAAGACACTGCAGCTACGACCAAGTCGCACATCACAGCTACCCACAGTAGGTATAGCGGGGACAAAGGTACAAAAACTTTTTGACCTGACAAGCGGGCGTAGAGATTAGAAGTTGGA
>CAMCJO010000142.1 GCA_945875135.1 uncultured Porphyromonas sp. | reverse complement strand
GCAGAGATGATTGGATATGACTATTCCTCCATATAAACGCTGCACCTTATCCATGTGAGGATCACTGGGACTGTCTCTTAAGCGTTCTCCGAACTCATTCTTCAATCTATCTCGATGCTCCTCTAGAAGAAGAGAGTTCTTCAAAATTTCCTCGATATAAGGCAAGGAAGACAAGTATAAGTCCCTTTCAAACCCTTTAGTATAAATACCGACAAGGTGCTTTAGTTTTTGTCTAGCTTGTTTGCTGATGCGAACTATTGCAACCCCCTCTGGAGTTTGAAGAAATGGAAATTCTCGAGGCAAACTTTCTATAATTTCATAAGCGGAGCGACATTCTTGACTAAAGTCAGAGTCTGCTAGTACAAGAGGAACTAAAACTGTGTTAGGATCCAAGCTTGACACTTTCAACTTCTCGTCGTAATCGGACGGAAAGGGTAATAGGATATTCTCCTCCATAATGTAGATTGATTAGACTTTGCGACCACGAGACTGCTCCCTAGACTGCTTCTGCTTAGGAGCATCTTTATCGTTTGGGCTTAACCGCACCTCTCTCTTTTGAGCTTGCTTGGTCAAATCGGTCGGGGCGTACTTGCTGTATCGAACCCTCTGAGTAGACGCATCGTAAGAGACATAGCTGTTAAAGCTCTTCTTCGTTCGAGAGTTTTTCAAACCCTCTAGATAGAGCGTCTCGCCTTTAGCCAGCTTGTCCTGCGCCTCCTTGGTCAGCACTTGACCATTAAGCATTGTCGGGACACCGTCGGCTCGTCTTGTCCCTAAGACTTGCTTCACTTCGTTTGTCGGAAAAGTAAACGACATCGCACGCTTGCAAGCGTCAACTTGTATAGTGGCTGTATACTCCTTGCCTTTCGCACTTACACCTGAGAAGGCTAACGGCTTGCCAGCTCGTAGCGTGGCTCGCTGGTCTGGCGAAAGATCTACACCGCTAATCGTTTGAGGTATATAAACTCTAGCGGTCGGAACGTACACGAGCGTATTGGTATCTTCATCGACAGAGACGTAAGCAGAAAACTCTCGCCCATCAGCTCCCTTGAGCTGTGCAACTCGTCCCAAGTGACCAGTCTCCAGTAAGCTCTGCTTATCCTGATCGGTGAAAGAGCAGCACATATAGGGTGTCTCTAGATTTAGCTCTTTGCGGACACAACGGACGGAGATACTCTCACTCCCATCGGGTTGCGTACGTAGGGTTAGTCGTCCCTCAGTCTTAACATCTATATCGCCTGCCTTGATACGCACTGGCAAGAGGTCAGTAGGCTTAAAGGACAAAAGGTTCTCCAGCTGCCCTCGCTCCTCCAGTATCTGTTTAGACAAGCCCAAGCTAGCTAGCTTAGCCTCTAGATCGTCTGTAACCTTAGATTCTTTTAGATAGTCTTGAGGACGTACTCGACTATCCTTTATATACTCCACATTATTTTTTGGATCGTGGAGAGCTTGACGTAGATTATCTATACCAGCGGATATGCCCTTAATGCCCTGAGATAGCACAGGCACAAGCCATAAGCGGTAATCGCCATACCGAGCAAAGCGAATAAAGTTGCGCAAGAATGGTTCCAAGAGCGGTATGTCGTAGTCTTTATCAAGAGTAGGCTTAGGCTTGCCTGATTTACCCCTCTTCACCGACTGACCTGATGGTTCTTTCTCAAACTTAGGTACAGCCTGTGCCGTATCGTCTGTTAAGTCCGACACAGACACTCCATCGATGCTTCCATCGTCCGCAATAGATCGGACAACTTGCATATCGCCCACGTCATCGCCAAAAGACACTTGCGAGCGGTCTTCTGCGACTAGGATGTACTTACTATTATTGATATCGTCGGACAAGTCCTCTGTGATGCCTGTATGCTCAGCAACGATAGAATCTAATACGAGCCTGTCGGCATCTACATAGTTGAAAATATCCACGCCATTGGCGGACACTCCATAGAGACAATGATCTGTCAAGCCTGTCTCGCAAATGTCTTGCTCAATGAGATATTTGTTCGTTCCAAAATAGATCAGGTCACTAATAGCTTCTGAACCCAATCCCGCTAAGTTATCCGAGGACACATGGGTAGGAAAGTCCGGGTACTCCTTAAGGAAATTAGGGTCGCTCAAACACTCGTCTCGCAACTCTCCTAGCTTTGACTTAGAGATCTCTATTGGTTGATAGAGATAGTCGGTACGATAATTATATTCACGTGGCGAATCAAGCACGGGGCGGTCGCTTGTCTTCTTCTCTATTAAGTCAGGATAAGCTTGAGACACAGCGTCTAGATATGTGTCCATATATGCAACGCTTGTAGCCTCTTTGTAGCCGTCCAATTGAAAGTTATCCACAAGTCTTTCAACCTCGTCATCGCTCAATTCAAAGTCGACGAGGTGACGATACTCGTCTCGAACATCGTCATCAGATAACATCTCAGAATTGTACAGCACGCTCTCATAATAGCCAGGAAAGCCAACAGCGTACAAGTCCACAGACATCGTATCGGACGATTCTTCAGGTGTACCACCCGTTGATGCCTGCTGGCTCACATTAGAGCCGTACTGTTGTTGAAACGAGGTCAGGGCTTGACTAGCAGATGCCATTTCCTGTTGATACAAGTAGTCCCCAAGAGCGTCTAAGCTTTGCTGGGACTCATCATTTACCGAGAGCCACTGAGAGTCGGGGTCGTAACTCTTGCTGTAAAAATCACGCAAGTCCGAGACAAGGACATCCTTGTCTAACGTAACATCGTGGGGAGAGGGAGACAAACTCGTTCCGTTGGCACTGTAGTAAAGTATAATATCGTCAGCAATCTTCTCTAACACACGATCGGACGGCTCACTACTGTAAGCCTCACCGAGCCGTTCGTTAGTATTAGACAGCTTACTCTGTAACCAGTTGCGACCAAGAGTATTCTCGTCGTTTTTAACAATTCCAATTGTAGCACGACTATCCTCTGACGCTGGGGTATAGACAAGACCTAGCGACTTAAAACGATACTCGTAGTCAGCTAGATAAGTAGAGGTGACCGATTCACCACTAGCGTCTTTATGTGTAATAGTGCGCTCACCAAGCTTAGGGGCAGCGTCAAGAGAGACTTCAAACTCCTTGTTGTCATATTCTATTGTAGACATAGATAATATATTTATAGTTTATGTGATTGAGATTTACGCTCCACCTGCTCCTCCTGAGCATTCTTGAGCGTGTTATCATTGCACTCGCCTCGTGCGTTGAGTATAGCTTGTGCCTGCTCCTGAACGGGAGAGCTGGGGACGACTACCTTAGACTGTGGATCACACAAGTGACCGTCCTTAAACATACACCTATCCTCCAGCCGTCCACTGATGTGCCAGCGTTCGTATAATCCATCTTCACGACCATTTTTGAACGTGATTCGCTCGGATAGTTGTCCGTTCTCGTGCCAGCGTTCAAGAAGTCCGTCAACCTTTCCATTGTTATAAGTGTAACGAGCTGACATTTGACCGTTCTCGTACCACGTCTTCCAAATGCCTGAAGGCGTATTATTCTTAAAAGGACATTGAGATGACAACTGTCCGTTCTCATACCACTCCTCCCTGAGACCATTTAACTTGCCAGCACAGAAATGTGTACGCTCCATAAGCTGTCCGTTGTCGTGCCAACGCTCTTCAAGACCATCGGGCAGACCATTCTTATAAGAGCATCGCTCATACAGCTGTCCGTTGGGGTACCAACTATTGTGGCTGTCCAGCAGACAGTCCTTGTAAACACGTTGGAGGTACAACTCTCCTGTTGCGTACCATCGCTCATACATACGTTCACTGACACCATCGAGCCTGCCGTTTTTGTAAGAGGTGCGCTCAAAGTAATCTCCAGCGACGCTATCGGTGGCGAACTTAATTTCTCCCCGCTCGGGGTGAGGGTCGTTAGCCTCTATTTGAGCTAAGACCCTCTCCTGTTCTTTCGTCATATCTTTAAGCTACTCTTATTCACCTGTGACACCTCCTCTTGCTTCTGAGTTGATTTGACATCACCGCCCCGTGCATCGAGTATCGCTTGCGCTTTCTCCTGCACGGGAGAGCTGGGGACGACGATCCTCGGAGCCTCAGATTGAAGTGGTAGCTCCTTATAACCGTATTGCTTCTTGATTTTATCTACAATCTCGTTGGCAACCTTCTGCTCAGTATCTGATACGTACTTGCCTAGCGCAACAACCGCATTGCGGTCGTCGCCCTTCGCAATGGCATCTAGAAGGGGTATTAGCTCTTGCTTGTCTAAGCGAGACAAGGGATAATTCTTACACAGATTATCAGCCAACTGCTTAATCTGCTTGGGATCGCGTATACTCAGTAAGAGATAGTAGACTACATCGTCTAGCTCCTTGGCGGGCTTTGAAGTGTAGTCAATAATTCCCCTGTAAGCATACACAGAGGTGTACACAACGTCCAGTGAGATGAACTTACCCTCATACTCTTTTAGATTATAAGACGGACAATTTGCTTCGGGAATTTTAGACAAACTCCCTAAAGAGGGGACATTGTCAGTGTTGAGATCAGCCGTAGAAACGAGGACACAGCGATTTTCAGCTAAAGACAAGGAATGTTCCAAACCGAGTTGCTCCTCAAAAGCCAAAGAAGACTTTGTAGGCAAATAATACGGAATATCAATCGGGTGAACAGGCTCGAGGTCTTGGTCGGACAAGCCTACGTCATATAGCTCACCAGCCTTGAGAACCTCCGAATACTCTTTGCAGTAAGGGCTATCCTTAGATAGTAGACTAGCCTCAAAGTTGGGATTTGTAGCGTCCTCATACAAGAGGCGGTCTATAACCTCCTTAGAGGCATCTGTATTGTCGGCTTTAAGAACCGTATATTCATTAGAAAAACCTCTAGGGGAGATGTAATAATAAGACATTTCTAGCACCTCTGAATTAGCGTCAAGACTAGCTTCTTGCTCATCTTCTAAATCCTCCTCTAGATAGTATAGCGTTTCATCTAGATGCTCAGATATTAGTTCATTGCTGTTGCCTTGCAAAAAAGCCTCTACCTGCTCTTTCGTCAAATCCTCAGACCAAGCCTCTAAGGTGTTCTGTATGTTTTCCTCTAGACTATCAGAAGCTAGACTGGCACATTGCTCCGCAACAAGCCACGTGGCTCCTGTGAAGTGATTAGAAGAGGCAGAAAGGTCGATGCGATCGCCCAAATCATCCTCTAGGTCGCTGATGTACTCTTCGATAGAATCCATGTGCTGACGATAAAACTCTCTCGTATCGCTGTGATAGATGAAGTCGGTCAGGACACCTGACACGCAACCGTGAGTCGTTATCTCTTCAAGACCAGTCAATGGGTTGTCGTACTTAGACATGTGGTCAAGTAGGATTTCCTGCATATCAGCAGAAAATGAGTACTCGTCAAGACCTGCATTCTCAAACGTAGTAGCTAAAGCATCCTCCATAACAACTTCGTTGAAGTAGTCGGCTGGAGTAAAGCCTAGGTGATGGTCTACAGAATCTGTTAGCTCCTGTAGCTCGTTCTTGCACCACTTCATATCGTCTAGCAGATCTTGCAAGTCTTGTGGCTCGCCTCTGTTTGCTCCATACCACATCATAGCCTCGTCATTGACGTTGTAAGAGGCTAGCTGAGCATTGAGGTCGTCAAGAGCATCTCTATAGTCTAGAGGCTTGATAAGCTCTATCGTGAAGTCTTGTCTACGAGGAGAAAACTTTTGAAGGGTTATATTTCCATCTTCACCTTGAGTGAAGTTGAAGCCTTCTTTCGTGGCAATATACTCTAGTTGTTCTTGCCAGTTGTCGGTTGTAGGTATTGTAAAATCCATTGTTCTATTGTTGTTTAAGGGTTAATAGGTTATTCTTCTTATTCTTCCGACTGTTGCTGGGAAACTCAAAACTCGTTTTCCCAGTATTAGGGTCAAGGACGAGGTAAGCACTAAAGGTCTTACCCGCTTTGCTCATAAGCCCTTTGAGGAGGCTGGTCTTACCGTTAGAGAGTAGCTGCTTGCAATGATCTTCTGTAAGCGGTACTCCCGCAACGGTGCGCCACACGCTAAACTGGCAACCATCATTCTGACAGCGCATACTCTTACTATATATACGCACGCTTTCTTGGTGACACAAAGGACAGATATAGT
>CAMCJO010000141.1 GCA_945875135.1 uncultured Porphyromonas sp. | reverse complement strand
GGCGAGACGCTCTACATCTATGCTCCGCTGGCTCACCGTCTAGGACTATTTGCTATTAAGACGGAGCTCGAGGAGCTGGTCTTCAAGCATGAGCACCCGAAGGCTTACGAGGATATCTGCAACCAGATTATCGATACGGAGCAGTCTCGCGCAGAGCTATTTGAGCAGTTTAGCACGCCTGTTCACCCTCTACTCAAGGCTCGTGGACTAGACTATGAGATGAAGACCCGTGTCAAGTCCTGCTACTCGATCTGGAAGAAGATGCAGAAGAAGCAGATCCCCTTTCAGGAGATATACGACCTCTACGCCGTGCGTATCATCTTTGAGGAGACACCTGGACTCAATGTCAAGGAGACTTGCTGGGGCATCTACACCGACATCACGAGCCTCTATCGTGTCAACAACGAGCGGACTCGTGACTGGGTCGCACAGCCTAAGAGCAATGGCTATCGTGCACTACACTTTACAGTCATGGGACCCACGGGTAAGTGGATCGAGGTGCAGGTGCGTAGCCGCAAGATGGACGAGATAGACGAGCGTGGACTAGCAGCTCACTGGAAGTATAAGTCTGACGGCGTGGAGGAGGATCAGGAGATCACCAAGTTCCTCGACCAGATCAGTGAGCTACTGGAGAACCCAGACTCGAGTGCTATGGACTTCCTCGACACGATCAAGCTCAACCTCTACGGAGATGACATCATGGTCTTTACCCCCAAGGGAGATCCGATCACCCTTCCGCACGAGAGTACGCCACTAGACTTTGCCTATGCACTCCACTCGACACTCGGACAGACTTGTATCGGAGCCAAGGTCAATCATAAGCTGGTCCCTCTCAGCCACCCGCTGCAGAGTGGAGATCAGGTGGAGATCATCTCTAGTAACAACCAAAAGCCCTCAGCACTATGGCTCAAGTATGTCAAGACGGCCAAGGCTAAGAGCAAGATCAATGAGTTTCTCCGTACAGAGCGTCGCAAGCTCATCAGCCAAGGTGAGGAGAGTGTGATCAACTACTTCGAGCAGCATGATCTCTCTGTCGATGCGGGACACATGGATCTCGTGGCATCTCTCTTTGGCTTTCACAAGCGCGAAGACCTCTTTTACGCTGTCGGATCTGGCACGGTCAATCTTGTGGACTCGCTCTATAAGCGTATCAAGTCGAGCAAGAGCAATCGCTTCTTCAAGTCGGTCAAAGAGGCACTCATAGGCAAGCAAGACTCTACGTCCAAGCCTACAGAGTCCATCTCTCAGATCAGTGAGATAGACTACAAGAAGCCTTACCTCCTCCAGAGCGACGCGATCAAGAGCAACTACGTCATGGCTGACGACTGCAATCCACTACCAGGGGATGAGGTAGTCGCCTTCGTGATAGACAATCAAGTAGTGGTACACCGACGCACCTGTACCGAGGCTATGCGCCTCAAGAGTAGCACCGGCAATAAGCTCCTCTCGACTATCTGGGGCGATCAGGGCGCGACCCTCTTCACGGGCTCGATCATGATCGAGGGTATCGACTCTAAGGGCATCCTCAACGGGATCGTACAGGTGATCACAGAAGACTTCCTGATCAATATCGCCTCCGTACAGCTCCAGACGCAAGATGGCATCTTCGGAGGAAAGGTAGGACTAGAGGTGCACTCAGCTGAGCAGGTAGAGCAACTTTGCGCAGCACTCAAGCAAGCTCCTGGCATTAGCAACGCTTACCGCGTCTACTGATACAAAGCGCGTGATTGCCCATCGAGGCTAAGTGGGGTGTGTGCTTTTTTGGTGCTACACTTGCTATTTAGTACCTTTGCAGGAGATTAAGTACTATGCTCCGTATGCAACCTCACAAGATGACCACACCCTACTACCTCCTAGAGGAGTCTCTCCTGAGACGTAACCTCGAGCTGATACGATCCGTAGCAGAGCGGGCGGGCGTAGAGATTATCTTAGCCTTCAAGGCGTACGCCCTCTGGCACACCTTCCCTATATTTAAGGAGTACATCCACGCTAGCACGGCCAGCTCGCCCTGGGAGGCTCGCCTAGGCTACGAGGAGATGGGAGCGCCCGTGCATGCCTACACACCAGCTTACAGCGAGGACAACATCGCAGACTTCGTGCGCTACAGTAGTCACATCACGCTCAACTCGCCCACCCAGTGGCAGTGCTTCGGTCCTGCCTCGCCTTACGCCGCCGAGCATATCTCTTACGGTCTGCGACTAAACTTAGCCTACTCGCCTGTCAAGACGGAGATCTACAACCCCGCCATGCCAGGGACACGCTTCGGTGTGAGTGCCGAGACACTACGACAGATGGAGCAAGAGGGTGCTTTGACAGGGCTAGAGGGTGTGCATCTGCATGTCCTTTGCGAGGGTGATGATGAGCAGCTGGAGTCCGTATTGAAGCGTCTCGAGGGGCGCTTTGGCTTTATCCTAGACAAGGTGCAGTGGCTCAACCTCGGGGGTGGACACTTGATGACGCATCGGGAGTACGATACGGAGCATCTGGTGGCATTGCTACGCGCTTTCCGTGATCGGCACCCGAACTTGCGAATTATCATGGAGCCAGGCAGTGCTTTCGCGTGGCAGACG
Source organism: uncultured Porphyromonas sp. (assembly GCA_945875135.1). GTDB lineage: Bacteria > Bacteroidota > Bacteroidia > Bacteroidales > Porphyromonadaceae > Porphyromonas. Next base: position 3,568 of record CAMCJO010000141.1, on the reverse strand, counting down.
GGCGACCTCTACGCTCAGGTGGTAGACATTGTCACGAACGATGGCGTCAAGACGGCTATTATGAACGTCTCCTTCGCCTGCCACATGCCTGACTGTCTCGAGATGCCTTACCATCCAGTCGTGGAAGGTGCGACACAGTGCGACACGCCCGAGGCTGACACGCACAGTTACCGACTTGGGGGCAACAGCTGTCTGAGTGGTGACTATATGGGCTACTGGACCTTCGACCATCCACTGGAGGTCGGCGAGACGCTCGTCCTCAAGGATATGCTACACTACACGACGGTCAAGACGAACATGTTCAACGGTGTACAGCATCCCGCCATTGCACTGCGTCATCTCGACGGCTCCGTGGAGACGCTCCGTAGCTTTGACTATTCGGACTACAAGTCTCGCATGGACTAATCATTTAACCTAGAAGAAAGAGACCAACTATGGGACTATTCGGACTATTCTCAAAAAAGAAGAAAGAGACACTCGACACAGGTCTAGAAAAGAGCAAGACCTCGATGGTAGACAAGCTGACTCGTGCCGTAGCTGGCAAGAGCAAGGTCGATGACGAAATCCTTGACGACCTGGAGGACATCCTCGTGACGAGTGATGTGGGCGTAGACACGACGCTCAAGATCATCAAGCGTATCGAGGAGCGTGTGGCTCGAGACAAATATGTCGGCACGAGCGAGCTCAAAAGCATCCTGCGTGACGAAGTCGCGGCACTCCTTGCGGAGAATGGCACGACCGATGGGGAGAGCTTCACACTCCCCGCAGAGGCGCATCCTTACGTCATCATGGTCGTTGGCGTCAATGGTGTGGGCAAGACAACTACCATCGGCAAGCTCGCCTATCAGTTCAAGCAACAGGGCAAGCGCATTGTACTGGGTGCTGCAGACACCTTCCGTGCAGCCGCCATTGAGCAACTAGAGATCTGGGGGGAGCGCGTCGGCGTGCCTGTGGTGAAGCAACAGATGGGCTCAGATCCCGCTTCCGTAGCCTTCGATACACTTCAGTCAGCCGTGGCTCAAGACGCCGACGTAGTCATCATCGATACGGCTGGTCGTCTACACAACCAAGTGAGCCTGATGAACGAGCTCTCTAAGATCAAGCGTGTCATGGCAAAGGTAGTTCCCGATGCTCCACACGAAGTACTCCTCGTCCTCGACGGCTCTACGGGTCAGAATGCCTTCGAGCAGGCGAAGCAGTTTACCGCAGCCACCGATGTCTCTGCCCTTGCCATCACGAAGCTCGATGGAACGGCAAAGGGCGGTGTCGTCATCGGCATCTCAGACCAGTTTAAGGTACCGGTCAAGTATATCGGACTCGGCGAGAAGATTGAGGACTTGCAAGTCTTTCGCAAGCGTGAGTTTGTCGACTCCATCTTTGGCGATGAGCTTTAGTCCAGCAGCAGCTCTGCGATGATTGCCAACCAAATCGATGTCATCAGTCTAGGGTGCTCTAAGAACCTCGTCGACTCCGATGCGCTCATGCATCGGCTCGCTCAGTACGGCTACACGCTACGTCACGACCCCGAGGAGCTGACCGGTGAGATAGCCGTCGTCAACACCTGTGGCTTCATACAGGCGGCTCAGGAGGAGTCGATCAACCTGATCCTCTCTCTCATTGAAGCAAAGAAAGAGGGACGCATCCGGGCTGTCTATGTGATGGGTTGCCTGGGCGAACGCTTTCGTGAGGAGCTAACCGCCGAGCTCCCCGAGGTGGACAAGATCTATGGCAAGTATGACTGGAAGCAACTCATCACCGACCTAGGGCCGGCACTCAGCGCAGATGGTGCCACGCCACTATCCTACCGAACGCCTCCGCCTAGCGTCACGCCTCGACACTATAGCTACATCAAGATCTCCGAGGGGTGCGACCGCACCTGCTCTTACTGCGCTATCCCGCTCATCACCGGCCGTCATCGCTCCCGTCCCATGGAGGATATCGTCCGAGAGGTCGAAGGGCGCGTCGCCGCGGGCTGTCGGGAGTTTCAGATCATCGCTCAGGATAGTACTTATTATGGTGTAGACCTTTACCAAAAGCAAGCCATCGCTCCCCTACTGGACCGTCTGGCTCAGGTAAATGGCGTTCACTGGCTCAGACTACACTACGCCTATCCGAACCACTTTCCCCTTGCGTTGCTAGATGTGATGGCACAGCATGACAACATCTGCAAGTATCTCGACCTTGCGCTTCAGCACAGCAGCAATCACATGCTCCAGCTGATGCGTCGGCAGATAACCCGTGAGGAAACCGTCGCTCTGCTAGAGCGTATCCGCGAGCAAGTGCCTGGCATCGCCCTGCGCACCACGATGATGGTGGGTCATCCGGGAGAGACGGACGAAGACTTTGCCGACCTCCTCGACTTCGTCAGCCAGATGCGCTTCGAGCGGCTCGGAGCTTTCCAATACTCACATGAGGAGGGCACCTACGCCTACAAGCATTACCAAGATGACGTGCCGCCAGAGGTCAAGCAGGAGCGGTACGACGCCCTTATGTCTCTCCAAGCAAACATCTCTGCCAGCGTCAATAGCCGTAGGGTCGGCACTTCGCTGGAGGTAGTCGTTGACCGTGAGGAAGAGGACTACTACGTTGGCCGCACCCAGTACGACTCCCCCGAGGTAGACGGCGAAGTGATACTCAGCAGCGACCGTCCGCTCCATGTAGGCTCCTTCTACCGAGCCGAGATCACAGGCGTAGAGGAGTACGACCTCATCGCAACCACATCCCCAGAGCATCTCATCCTATGATTACGACCGAACAGTGGCTCCTCGAGGTCGCCGAGCAGAGCCAGCTCGCACAGACCACCTGCCAGCAACTATGGAGCGACCTCACCTCGCTACTCATCGGGCGGCTCACTCAGGGGAGCACCAGCTATATGCGTAGCGTCGGGCTCTGGTCTGCGGAGAGTAGCAGTGCCTTTATCGCTGTGCTACCTAGTGGTGAGCGCTACTTGATGCCTCCGAGACTCACACCACGTGTTACCAACCAAGAGCAACCGCTCTCTGCCGAGGAGATTGGCGAACTCCTAGCAAAAGGGGCGACCCAGATACCGCAGACCATCCAAAGCTTTTACGACAATGTCACGAAGCTCTTTGAGATGCACGAGCGACTAGGTCACACCCTTAAGTGGGCTTCACTAGGCACCTTTGCCCCACAGCCCATAGCGAGTGAAGAGGAGGGCTGCGAGAGCAGCTACGCCTTCACCCCCTGCGATGAATTGCTCAGACAGGTCAACAAGCCCTTTGAGATGTTTGCCCCCACGCTGCTCAAGGAGGGCATCCACTGGCCCGATGTTGAGGAGCTCCTGGTCGAGAGCCTCGAGCAGGCTTACCCGTCCATCATCTCCAGCCGTATCACCGAGAGTACAGACGCACCCCGACCTGCGAGCACTCCGCCCACTTGGACGCCTCAGTCCCAAGCCAAAACTCCCGCTACGCCACCGCCCTTCCCCACTAACGAAAGCAATGAGACAAAGGTTGAGGAGACCACTCCGCCATCTTTTCTCACACCTACCCCAGCTAGCGAAAGCAGCGAGACAGAAGCCGTCGTTGCCACGCCACCACCTTATCGA
>CAMCJO010000140.1 GCA_945875135.1 uncultured Porphyromonas sp. | reverse complement strand
TCTACACACTGCATATCGTCGGCAGCGTCAGATGTGTATAAGAGACAGTACTCTTACTATATATACGCACGCTTTCTTGGTGACACAAAGGACAGATATAGTTAGTATCTAGTGACACAGACGTGGATAGTAGCTCGTCGGTAATCTGCTTTGTGTAATCCTCTATCTGAGCATTAAAGGTCGTTGGAGGCAGGTTCCCCGCCTCTATCTCTGCTAGAGACTTCTCCCACTGACCCGTCAGTTCGGCATTACCTATGAGACGTGACTTGACTAAGTTATAGACGACCAGTCCTCGCTCTGTAGGTATGAGCTGATTCTTTTGTCTGACAGCGTAATTCTGACGCAAGAGCTTCTCGATGATACTGGCTCGTGTAGCTGGTGTACCCAAGCCGACGTCTTGCATCGCCTCCCTAGCCTCCTTATCTTCAATCTCCTTACCTGCTCGCTCCATTGCACCAAGTAGAGTTGCCTCAGTATAGATAGGCTTAGGCTTTGTTTCACCCTCTTTAAGGGTCGCCTGCACCAAGGCTAGTTCCATACCTTCGACAATTGAGGGGAGCGAGCTTAGAGAGACCTCGTCACCTTCAGGGTCGTCAGTCGTTTCGTCTTTGACGACGCGCCAACCCTTTTTCGTGATACAGGAGAGGGTAGTCACTAGCTCCTCACCACCGCCCGATAGGGTCAAGGATAACAGCTCTTTGCTAGACGCTGGCGAAACAGCCTCTAGCATTCGCATTGCTATCATCTTGTATATGATAGCTTCGTCCTCAGTCAGGTCGGCCGTCTCGCCTGTGGTTATGATAGCGTGGTGGTCGGTTATCTTACTGTCGTCGACTGAGTGCGTGTTCAAACCCGCCACGATAAGTCCCTGAGCATAGATTTGATACTCTTGATAAGGGAGCTGGCGGAGCAGGTAGGACATAGTATCGTAGACATCTTTAGGTATGTAGCGACTGCCTGTACGAGGGTAGGTCGTAACCTTCTTCTCGTACAAGCTTTGCGCTATGTTAAGTGTCTGTTCAGCTGTAAAGCCTTGCTTATTTGCCTCCTTCTGTAAGGTTGTAAGGTCATACAGAAGGGGTGGCTGGCTAGAGGTGCTTTTGCGCTCTGATTTTGTCACGGTCAGTGACATTAGATTACTAACAGCGTACAGCTTAGAATCAGCTAGCCCCTTGTTGGTGATTGGCTCTGGACTGGAGACGGTAAAGGTCGCATCGCTACTCTTGACTTGGGCATTGATCTTCCAAAAAGGAGACTTGACAAAGTTCTTGTTGGATAAGTAGCGGTCACATATCATACAGAGCGTAGGGGTCTGTACTCGTCCTAGAGACAGACCTCCACCGCCATTGCTGGCTATGGTGAGCGCACGGCTAGCATTCATACCTACGAGCCAGTCAGCCTCGCTACGAGCCTTACCTGCTAAGTAGAGGTTGTCATATAACTGTCCCTCCTTAAGCTTGGTAAACGCATCTCGAATAGCTTGGTCGGTCATTGACGAGAGCCACAAGCGGTCAAAAGGCTTACTACAACCTAGATAGTAGTAGATGTAACGAAAGATAAGCTCACCCTCTCGCCCTGCATCGGTAGCTACGATGATACGCTCAGAGCTGTCAAAGCACTGTTTGATTACATCTAGCTGCTTACGGGCAAAGCTGTCCTCTTCATAGCCCTTGCCATCTTTCTTTTTAACTTGTCGAACGACAAGCTTAAAAGGCTTAGGGAGCATCGGTAGCTCCTCTCGTGCATAGCTCGTGAAGCCATACGTCTGTGGGTCTGCTAGAGCAACTAAATGTCCATAAGCCCAAGTAATCTTGTACTGGTCGTTGTAGAGGTAACCATCTCCTCTGTGCGTAACATTAAGCACTTTGGCTATATCATTCGCAACCGACGGTTTCTCTGTGATTATACAGACTGGATTATTCATTGTGATTATAGTTTGTGTTTATATTCTTGCTGTTGTGTGTGGCGAGCTTCTGTCTGTTGCCCCACCTTTGGTGCGTTATCTCTCTGTGCATTGAGTATCGCTTGCGCTTTCTCCTGCACGGGAGAGGTAGGAACGATAATTTGCTGTTGGGAAAGGGCATTAGCAAGGTATTTGCCTAGACCAGCACTCTGGAGACCAGCCATAACACATTGAGCAACGTATAAAGGAACCCCTTCCTCCTTGTGGGTTTTCTCAATAAAATCTTGACACGTTACTTCAATAAAAAGCCCTTTTTTGTCTGGAGGCAAATTGGTATACCCGTAGGTGTAAAACACCTCTGTCATATAAGCATCAAAAGAGTCCTTGCTTTTTGCATATAAGGCATCTTGGACATCAAAGCGAGAAGCAAGCGCATAGTCAGATTGATTCTTAAAAGCTTTACCACGGTGAAGGGGTTTAGCGTTAAAGTCTTCAGGATCACCGCCAGCCTTAAGATAATGCTCGATCTCAGACACGATATAGTCTCGGAAGCCGTTATCCCAAAAGGAGTACTCGGCCATATCGTCCCCTACTTGACGGCACTGCCCCACGGCTTTTTGCACCACTTCGTGGTAGAATGCTAGCTCCTGTTCTCTAGTCATATCTTTAAGCTATTCTTATTCACCTGAGCCTCCCGCTCTTGCTTCTGAGTTGACTTTACGTCACCGCCCCGTGCATCGAGTATCGCTTGAGCTTGCTCTTGCACGGGAGAGCTGGGAACAACTATCTTCGGAGCCTGATTTTTGTAAGCTTCTAACTGCTCTAGCTCTTCAGGCTTACCTGACTTGACCGAAAGGTCGTTCTCAAAAAGAATCCAATGATATATTTTTCCACTATCAGGGTCATAGTCTAGGTGCAGACCATTCTTCTTGTTGTCCTTGTAGTGGGTCTGAGTAAGAAGACTTCCACCACTATCCCAAAGCTCACACAAGCCATCTAGCTTGTCATCTTTGTAGTTCCAACGAGTTTGTTGACGACCATTTGGGTACCACGTCTCACTAACACCTTCTCGCTTACCAGCGCTGTATTCTCTTCGTGACCTGAGTTGTCCATTCTCGCGCCACTCCTCACAGACACCTTCACGCTTGCCAGCTTTATAGGTGGCACGCTCCTTGAGTTGTCCATTCTCGTGCCAACGCTCGCACAAGCCATCTAGCTTGCCAGCTTTAGAGATGGCACGCTCCTTAAGCTGGCCGTTGTCATAGTAAGCCCCATGAATTACATTCAGCTGACGAGGGCGTATATCGTTCTCAGATACGTGAGGATCTATACGCTGTGCAGACAAATCATTTAAGTCTTGATCTTGATGCTCTAGAGCGGAGACCTTATCCATATAAAACACCGCCATTGGTTGAGGTGATAGGCTGTCGTCCCATATCTCATACTCCCCCTTAAAAGGGGAAACAGACTTGTTCGTCAAAGAATCTTTCCAAGCGGACAAATTCTCATACCCTTTACAACAATGAGTATGCACCTGCAACTTTCCTGATTCGTCATACTTAAAATATTCCCCGTGCAGGAGACCATTTTTGTAGTTACACAGCTCGTGTACCTTACCATTGGAGTGCCAACCAAGATGAACTCCATCTAGCTTGCCTCGTTTGTAGTTAGCTCGCTCACATTGCTGTCCATTGAGGTACCAGCTCTCATATAAGCCGTCTTTCTTGCCTCGCTTAAAGTGAATACGGCTACACAACTGTCCATTGTCGTAGTAAGACTCCTGAACACCAGTCAAATGAAGATTGAAAATATCATCTCCTGAGAGCTTTGGATCAATAAATTTTTCTAGATTGTCCATAGAGTTGTCTTGTCGTTTTATAGTTTGCATTATAATATCCTGCAAGGCTGTAGCAGTACCGCCTTGAAAAAAGAAGTCAGAGACATCTTTTTCGCTCTTACTACCCGACAAGGGCAGGTCAATACGAAAAAGGTTAGGGGCATCAGGATTGTCCTCTATAATCTTTTGAGACTGGCGAATACCCGTCTCGTCCATATCATAGAGTACTCCGACTGCATCAAAGCGGTCGGAAAGACCCTGTAAAAGAGTTTGGGGTAGATGAGATGTCTCACTATTGAGACAGAAGGCTGAAAAGCCGTGAGATGCAAGACTTAGAACATCTTTTTCACCACCCGTGAGAAGGACATACTCTCCTTTAGTGGGTAGTTGTGCATATCCAAAGAGATAGTCTCTAGAACGTACCCCTGCATTCAAGAAGCGAACCTTGCTGTGGGGACGATAAATCTTGACGCTATCACCGAGCTGATAGCAATACATCGGCTCTGTAGAATTATAGTGAAGCTGGTAAGGTTTGCCCTTGCGATTGTATGATGAGAAGCTCGCTAGAGAGCTAACTCCATACCGCTCTAGTGTGTCTTGATTTATACCATACTTACCCCAAAACTCTAGATCGGTCTCAGTGAAAGGCTGAGACTGAACACTATACTTGTCAGTCATAGAGGGTTGACTGATGGGCTGGCCAGAGAAAGGCAAGACTTGAGTGCGAACGGGAGCTTTAGCTAAGCTGTCCTGAGTAGTAATATCTAAGGGTAGATTTAAGTCTTGAACTATTTGAGCTAGAATCTTTGGGAATTGAGAGCTTAGGTTGTAACCAAAGAGCTGACCAACAAACCAAAAAGCGTCGCCACCACTTCCTCCATTGCCAAAGTCCTTGTACCGCCAGACACCGCTGTGATCTTGGTAAATGGTACAAGAGGCTTTCTTATCATCATAAAACGGACTTCGAAAATTCTTGCGACCAGTAACATTCGGCAGGTAAGCTCGAAATATATCCAAGCCTCCACCTGTTAGTTGCAAGATCTTATCTCTGTCTTCGTATTTCATAATGTTGTGGGGAAGTGGTGACGACCACTTATTACTACCAATTTGTTCTCACCTCAAAGATAAGGGGCTAAGCGTACCTTAAAAAAGAGCGAGTAAATTGCGGTAAGTTGCGGTAAATCTTAGTAAGTCTATTCCTTCTTACTAGGTATGACAACAATAGAATCTTGTACTTCTCGCACAGCTTTTGCGTACGTATCTCGCACATCAGACCTTTGTATCATTGCCCAAACCAAGTCTTCGACCATCTTCTTCTTTTTACCGCTGAATAAAACTGCGCTATAATCTCCGTCGCTTACGAAAAGTTGCACTCTCCGATGTGGCTTATCTTCTTCAACCCACTCGTAGAGACTTTCGACTAGCTCCTCAATTGTTAATGGCTCGTTTGCTTCTGCTTTCATTGTCTTGTTCAGCTTATTGTTTGTTATCCATTTTTTCTTGTGTGGTTCGGAGCCATTCTTGATAGATGTGCAGACGCAAGTCTACTGCATCTAACATCTTGTAGACTAGGTTGAGCATCTGCATATCCTCGTCATTCCAGTCGTCAGAGCTTAGTAACACCTTGGTTCGCTCCAAAACTACGGGTAGCAGACACCTGCGCATCTCTAACACGTTCGTCTCTGCAACAGCGAGACTGTTCAACATATCCTCTTTCTTCATTGCTCTATCTTACTTTGTGTTAGTACTGTTTGGTGGTTACCAGCTTTATGCCTTTAACCGCTTGTTAATCTCTTCGTCTAGTTGCACCGAAAAAGCTCTGTACAACTTAGCTTGCGCTCTGATTTCATCGCACAGCACCTGCCTTGCTTTTTGCACTTCCGAGCTAAGTGCTAGCCAGCGGGGTAAACCCTCTATCCTGTAGGTCGCTATCTCTTCCGCAGAGCGACTTAAATTGAGATCGTAGCTCCCTGCCTGCTCTGAGAGAGTTTTCAGATGCTCTAGAGGTAAGCCTGCTACATTGATCTCGTCTAGCTTTTTCCTCATTTCTTCTAGTGTCATATCTTTGTTAGTTACTTTATAAGTTATTCAGCCCACAAGAGATCTCTTTGCAGAAGTCGTCTGACGAAGTCTCTGTTGCCATACCTCCATATTCTTCTGACTCATTGAGCTAGTCGTAGAAGCCCCCTGTGGCAATCCCATCAAGTACTCGGCATTTGCAGGTGTAGGGCGATTGAATACCTCGACAAAGTTTCTGCACCCTGTATGTTTCATCATTGACGGAGCCGAGTAATTTGCCATAGTAGTAGGAGTGTGGACGAATCCAAAATTCTCCCCATACGTATCCTTAATCCAACCCAAGTTTCACGGCAAAAATGAATTTCGGGGTGTTTTGCCCCGATATTTGAG
>CAMCJO010000139.1 GCA_945875135.1 uncultured Porphyromonas sp. | reverse complement strand
AGTTATTGCGTAGAGAGCCAGTGATGTAGCTATTGCCCATCCAAGACTTGTATCCGTTAGCTTTGTTATCTAGAGAGAAGAGCATATCGCTCTGCACGCTAAATGAGGGAGAGAAGTTGTTCCAGGGCTTCCACTCGCTATCACTTTGAGCTGTGAGGGCCGTTAGTGCAGCGAGACCCATACAGGATAGTATGCAAAGGTGCCGTACGAGGCGTAGCGTATGTCGCATATAGTCAGTGTCTAATAAAGAGGATTGAAAAAATAAAGAGAGGTCGTTGATTAGAGCCGGTTAGCTTGTCAAAACATTTCAGAGGAGAGATGCTAGCATTAGGGTGCTAGGTCTCTCCTCTTACTTTGCGCTATGAAATTATCTAGTTACTCTTCAGTGTTTTGTAGTAGCTCACGCACCTTAGCGATCAGCTCTTGCTCACCGCCTTCGGTGTATCCGCTATGAGAGAATGCGACACGCCCCTTGCCGTCGATGACGAAGACGTGGGGGATCATATTGACATTCATAGCTCGCTTGAAGTCTCCATTAGGATCTAGTAAGACTTCGTACTCAAAGCCGAGGGCATCAACAAGCGGCTTGACGCGGTCAGCGTTTTGCCCCTCATCGATCGAGACTGCAATGAGCTTGACGCCCGTCTCCTCCTGCCAGTCTACATACTCCTCGTGTATTGCCTTGAGCTCACGGAGACAAGGCTTGCACCAGGTGGCAAAGAACGAGATGATAAAGGGCTTACCATCGTTGCTTAGCTCGCTCGTGTTGACTACGTTGTTTTGTAGATCCTTGAGCTCGACTTGGGGTAGCTGCGCCTGCGCTATGGTGACTACTATGAGGGATAGTAGGATAGTTAGAACGTGCTTCATATCTGTGTCTGTTGATTTAGGTGTGTATGTTACTTGACAGTGAGTGCGACGTTGATCACCCATGAGAGCGTCTCGCTTCCATCCTCAGGGAAGAGCTTGATGGTGACGCGGTTCTTGTAGGTCTCACCAACTGGTGTGGAGAGAGCGAAGTCGAGCCATCTACTGGTCATCTCACCCTTCTTCTTGACGGGTCCCTCCTCGCTATCAGCAGTGAACTCGACAGGCTCGTCAACCTTATAGGACTTTACCTTCTCGACCATCTGGCACTGTCCTATGCAGATCGATCCATCGAACTCATTGTCAAAGGTTAGCTCGGCCGTGTAGTTCATCGTCTTGATGACGCTAAAGAGGAGGTCTATGCTATAGAACTCAGCCTCCTCCTTAGTTATAGTGGCTACGTAGTCAATGGTGCTCCCTGAGGGGTACTTCTTGCCATCTAGCTTGTTAAAGATGGAAACGTTCTTGCCCTCAACGACAGTGATGGTGCAGGTAGCCTTCTTGTCACTGGCCTGAGCCGTGATGGTAGCTGTGCCAGGAGCTATAGCCTTGACGACGCCCTTCTTACAAACGGTAGCGACGGCAGGGCTGTCTGTTGAGAAGGTCACGGTAGCATCAGCTGGTGAGACGGTGGCGATGAGCTCTAGCGTCTCTCCAGGCTGCAGGGTGGCAACGGTCTTCTGGAGGGTGATGCTGTTTACATTGGGTGTGGGCTTGTTGGCATCAGGACCACAAGATGTAAAGAGGACTAGCGAGATGAGAGCTAGTGTGAGTGATAGATAAGTTGCTTTCATTGGAATGTCTGGTTAAGTTTTGAAGTCGTTTAACACCGCCAAAGATAATAAACATCTCGGAAATAGGAGGGCGGTTGGCTGTTGGCGATCGGAGGGATCGGAGCTATCGGAGTGCTAGGGGCTCTAGTAGCACTAGTAGCACTAGCCAACAGCCAACAGCCAAAGGCTAACGGCTAACAGCCAATAGCTAACAGCTAACCGCTAAATTCGTTACCTTTGCATGAGGCTTCTGTAAGGAGCCTTTTTAATCTAGAGACTGATCTATGCGATTGCTTATAGCACGTCACGGAGAGACGGAGGAGAACCTGCGCTCTATCTGTCAGGGGCAGACAGCAGGCACGCTGACCCGACGAGGGGTGGCGCAATGTCTACAGTTGGGGGACAGACTGAAGGGATGCCCCATCATACATATATATAGTAGCGATCAGCTACGGGCACGTCGCTCGGCTGAGCTGATGATGTCGTCGAGTGGCTGTAAGGCTCCTTTGGTGCTGGACGAACGACTGCGCGAGCGTGCCTTCGGACGATGGGAGGGGCGCCCCTTTGTTGAGCTCCCGCCACTAGAGGAGGAGCCACACGAGATCGAGACGGTGGAGGCTATTGCGGAGCGTCTGCAGAGCTTCCTGGAGGAGTTAAAGCAGCGGCACAGCAATACAGAGGATCTGGTTCTGCTCATGGGGCACGGCTTCACCATGAGGGTGCTAGAGGCATTGCTCCAGGGCGGACCTCTAGACAAGGTGGAGGAGATCACTTTCCTACCCAATGGGGACTACCGCCTATACGAGGAGGGTAAGCTCTGCAAGCGTCCGCGGGTGATCTACATATCGGGTGGGCAACGCAGTGGCAAGAGTGGCTACGCCCAGCGACTGGCGCGCTCGCTCTCTGACCGGCCGATATACCTTGCTACGGCACGTCACTGGGACGAGGACTTCGAGCGTCGCATAGCGCGTCACCAAGCGGATCGAGGACCTGAGTGGACTACTATCGAGGAGCCGCGCTACCTGAGCCGGACGCAGATAGCAGGGCGTGTCGTCCTGATCGACTGCGTGACGCTGTGGCTGACAAATATATACAGTGACCTGGAGTTTGACGCTGAGGCGTCGCTCAGCGAGGCGCGTCGTGAGTGGCAGCAGCTGCTACATCACTGCGAGGCGGATACGCTCATCGTGGTGAGCAACGAGATCGGCATGAGCCTGCACGCTCCCGATGCGGGTTCACGAGCTTTCGTAGATCTGCAGGGGTGGGTCAACCAATATATCTCTACCACGGCCGACGAAGCTTACTTGATGGTCTCTGGCAGAGCTTTGCGGACGGAACTAATTTCAGATTTATAGAGAGATATGACTTTTGAGGAGGAACTACAAGAGCGGATCGACAGCCGCACGAAGCCAAAGGGTTCGCTGGGGCAGCTAGAGCGCATCGCCTACAAGGTGGGCATGATACAGCATAGCGTGACGCCTCAGTTGATCGACCCTGTGCTGCTCGTGATGGCTGCAGATCATGGAATCGTTGAGGAGGGCGTGAGCCCGTGTCCTAAGGAGATCACGTGGCAGCAATGCATCAACTTTGTTTCGGGCGGTGGGGCTTGTAGTGTCTTGGCACGACAAAATGGCTTTCGCCTGCGTGTCATCGATGTGGGCGTCGACTACGACTTCCCTGAGGCTTGTCGTATCGAGTCGGCTAAGGTGATGCACGGCACTCGCAATATGCTTCACGAGCCAGCTATGACGACCGAGGAGTGTGCTGAGGCGATGCTAATCGGTGCTCAGTGTGTGGCGCAAGAGGCGGAGCGCGGGTCTAATGTGATCGCCTTCGGCGAAATGGGCATCGGCAATACTTCACCAGCGACGCTGATCCTACACAAGATCACGGGACGCTCTATCGCCTCGATCATTGGCCCAGGCTCGGGACTGCGTGGCTCGGGGCTAGAGCATAAGGCGAAGGTGCTCGAGGCGGTGGCTGCACGCTACAATCCGCAGAGTCCTATGGAGCTATTGTCGCAGATGGGCGGGCTAGAGATTGCCGCCATCTGTGGCGGTGTCCTAGAGGCGTATAAGAGGGGTATGCTGATCCTTGCAGATGGTGTGATCGCTACCTCAGCCTTTATGGTGGCACACGAGATGGAGCCACGTATTGTGGACAATGTACTCTTCGCTCACACCTCCGAAGAGCCAGGACACCAAGCGATGATCGACTACCTAGGTGGAGAGGCTATCTTGTCGCTCGGTATGCGCCTCGGTGAGGGTACGGGAGCACTTGTTGCCTATCCGATCATTCAGTCGGCCGTTGCCTTTATGAACAATATGCGCGGCTTTGACGATGCGGCGGTCTATCGTGTAGACAAGTAAGGCTATGGCTACGCACCTGCTACGCACGATACGCTCTGAGTGGGACCTACTTCGTCTCTCGCTACTCTTCTACACCCGCATACCAGTGGGGCATGTGGCGTATCGTGAGGAGCGGATGGGGGAGTCTTTTCGCTATTTCCCTTTGCTGGGTGCGATCGTCGGAGTGCTGATGGCGGGGATCTATGCCTTAGCTGGCTACTATCTACCAAGCGCTGTCGCTGCGGTGATGAGCGTGATCGTTGGCTTAGTTGTCACGGGCGGGATGCATGAGGATGGCTTGTCGGACTATTGCGATGCCTTCGGCGGGTATCACGATAGGGATACGACGCTCCGCATTATGAAGGACAGCTCGACAGGCGTGTACGGTATCTTGGGGCTGGTGATGCTCCTCATGAGCCGTGTCGTCCTGCTGAGCTACATACCTTACGAGACCGCCATCGGGACAATCGTAGCGATGGCAGTGGTGGCACGCTGGATGCCCATCCTCGTGATGCGCCTCTCGACCTACGCACGTAAGAGTGGCGAGGCGAGCAAGGCAACGCATCTGCGACAAGCGGTCACTACGAAGACGCTACTCATAGCGGCTGTCTGGGCACTCCTAGCCCTCTTGCTCCTGCCCTGGCAGGCTGCCGTTGTGGCTCCCGTGCTGATGATCGGGCAGTCGCTACTGATCATGCGCATTAGCAACAAGCGTATCGGCGGACACACGGGCGATGTGCTGGGAGCTATTGTCTGCTTGGCCGAGCTGACGCTACTGCTGGTCACACTTGTGGTAACTATCTACGCCTGACCGGTATGAGTCTTTACCTCGTGCGTCACACCCCTGTTGCCCTACCGAAAGGCATCTGCTACGGCTGGCTCGAAGTGCCACTCTCGGAGGAGTACCCTCGCTATGCGCAGCAGATCGTCGCAGAGCTGAGGGAGGTTCAGCTAGACAAAATCTACAGTAGTCCATCGCTCCGCTGTGCTGTTCTCGCTGAGGCGATAGCCCTGACCAAGGGGCTGACCACTTGTCAGGACGAGCGACTGCGCGAACTGAACTTTGGCGCATGGGAAGGGCTCTCTTGGCAGGAGGTCTACGAGCAAGAGGCGGGACGAGCGTGGTTTGCAGACTACTGGCACGCTAAGACAGCGGACGGCGAGAGTCACGACGACCTACTGGCGCGGGTAGCCGACTTTGAAGCAGAGCGAGACAAGGAAAGTGAGACGCTGCTTGTGACGCACGCAGGGGTCATTCGCGCTTATCGTATTTTGCTGGGCAAGCTCTCGCCTAGCGAAGCGATGGCGCAGGAGGTTAACTTTGGAGAAATCTATCAATATGAATAAGCTAAAGCCGATCATGCTCGTCGGAACAGGCTCCGACGTAGGGAAGTCCATCGTGGCGACAGGCATCTGTCGTATCTTGCTGCAGGAGGGGTACAAGCCCGCTCCCTTTAAGGCGCAAAATATGTCGCTCAATAGCTATCCCACCCCCGAAGAGGGCGAGATAGGTCGTGCGCAAGCAGTGCAGGCGGAGGCGTGTGGCATACCTTGTCACACCGATATGAACCCGATCCTCCTCAAGCCGACGGCCGATCAGACGACGCAGGTGATCCTCAATGGCAAGGCGGTGGGCAATCAGTCGGCACGCTCTTACTTCAATGCGGAGCAGCGTAAGCCGCTATTTGTAGAGGCGATGAAAGCGTTCGACAGACTAGCAAGCCAGTACAACCCGATCGTGATAGAGGGTGCCGGCAGCATCTCGGAGGTCAACTTATGGCCCATGGACATTGTCAACATGCGGGTGGCGCTGCGTACGGGTGCTGACGTTTACCTCGTGGCAGACATCGAGCGTGGGGGGATCTTCGGCAGTCTCTATGGGACGATCGAGCTCTTGCCCCCGGCAGAGCGCGCTGCGATCAAGGGGATCATCATCAATAAGTTCCGAGGCGACAGCACGCTCTTTGACTCGGGGCGGGAGATCATTCAGGAGTTGACCAAAGTGCCAGTCGTGGGGCTGCTCCCTTACCTGCCCAATATGCAGATAGATGCTGAGGATGGGGTCTCCATCGATAGCTACGCTGCGCAGCCTCGACCCGACACACTCAATGTGGCGGTGGTGCGACTGCCGCACATCTCCAACTTCACCGACTTTGACTCGCT
>CAMCJO010000138.1 GCA_945875135.1 uncultured Porphyromonas sp. | reverse complement strand
TAAGAGTTGCGGTATCGCAAGTAGTGACTTAGTGAGTGCTGCTTCGGGTAGGACGTATGATGATGAGCGAGAAGTAAGGGATAGGCTGACGAGCGAGAAGCTGCTCTCGATCACTGCTGAGTAGCTCTAGAGCGGGATTTCCGAGATGCTCGGCGTAGATGAAGTCGTAACCATCCTCGGCGATTACCTTACGAACGATGTCGGCACAGCGCGAGAGCTTCATCACTACCACCGTATGTCCCTGCGCCAATGCTTCGCGAAGCTGAGACTCACTGGCGACTTTGCTCAGCACGAGGAGCGACTCATCTTGGCGCACCAACCCCTCGCCGACGGTTGCCGCTGCGGCTATATAATAAGGTATCCCCGGCACTACCTCCACCTCGGCATCTGCCTGACGGAGTAGGTCAACGAGATACTGCACCGTGGCGTAGGTGCCGGCATCGCCGATGGTGACGACGCTACAAGCGAGTCCCCTACTCTGCTGATCTAGTAGTCGAGTGGCCAGCTGCTCGTAGTAGCGGATCGCCTCTGTGCGGTCACTGCTCATCGGGATCTCTAGGATCTGACACCGCTGCGCGAGGTGGGTACCCTCGGGTAGCGCAGCAACTATTCGGTGAGCTGCCTCGCCTAGGCAATAGATCTCGTATGCCCTCTGGAGCTTGCCATAGGCCCGCATGGAGATGTCTTCAGGCGTGGCAGCACCGAGAGAGACAATCGCTATCGGGTGTGGCGCTTTCATCGGCGGAAGAGGTGCTTGAAGTTGTCGTTGTAGAGCTTAGAGAGCCCCGCACGGTTGTCGATGGCATCCCCGACGACCATCAGCGTGGTGAGCGTGAGGTGGTGCTCACGAACTATCTGTGCCAGCTCGGAGAGTTGACCGCGATAGATGCGCTGCTCGGGCCAAGTGAGCTTGTAGCAGACCGCCACGGGTGTCGTGGGCGGGTAGTGAACGAGAAGCTCCCGCTGCACCTCCTCGGCAAGGGTGGCACTGAGGTAGATGCACATCGTGCTCTGCGAGGCGGCAAGCTTGTGCAGTTGCTCCCGCTCGGGCATTGGCGTGCGACCACCGCCTCGGGTTAGAATGATGGTCTGCACACGCTCGGGGATGGTAAACTGAGACCTAAGCTCTGCGGCGGCTGCTAGGAAAGAGGAGATGCCGGGCGTGATGTGGTAACTCATGCCCGCCTCATCAAAGAGCGCCATCTGCTCCTGTATCGCGCCAAAGATGGCGGGGTCTCCCGTGTGTAGCCGCACGATGAGCGCATGCTTGTCGTAAAACTCCCGCATCAAGGCAAACTGCTCCTCGAGGTTCATATCGGCAGAACTTCTCACCGTGGCACCCTCCTTGGCATAGTAGGTTAACTCAATGGGGACTAAGCTACCAGCATAGAGGATCAGGTCGGCACGCTCAAGGAAGTGCTTACCACGCACGGAGATTAGCTCTGGGTCGCCCGGGCCCGCCCCGACAATCTCTATATGTCCGTGGGGCAACCCTTCGGGAGCTACGGCGAGGCTATAGGTGAAGTCGCTCTGCGGCGTGAGACATCCTTTTTGCTTTTCTATAATAAGGAGTCCACCTTGACTAGCTGCGAGTGCAGAGGCTTCGCTGACGCTCGTCGAACCAGTGGCGGTGGCGACACGCTCTGAGGGGTTGGGTACCTCGATGGCGGCTAGCTCATCGCTACTATAGAAGTGGCAAGGCTTGCCTAAGTGCTGGGAGAGTGCGTCGAGGATCGGCTCGCCACGCTTGAGCTCGATGCTATTGATCGTGGCGATGGCACTGGGGGCAAAGCCTTTGGCACGAATGTCGGAGAGGATATGCGCCACGACACCATCGGGATTTGCCTGATGGCGACACCCCACGCCAAGGTGCAGGAGCGGCGGGCGGAAGTAAAGACAAGGGATGGTCAAGCCCTCGAGCAGGCGATAGCTCACCGCTATGAGCAGGTCGTAGCGGCTCTGGTCGACATCCTCGTAGCGGTAGTAGATATCCACATGCTCTGGGCGGGTGCGCTCTAGGTAAGCGGTACCCTCGGAGCGCATCTCCAGGAGCAGAGCGACAGGACGCTTATTGACAAAGGTGGTGACGGCTGCGTTCATACTAGAGCCGGCGGTCTCGCTACTCCATCCGCTTTCTGCGCCCAAGGTGTCTAACGCCCAGAGCCCCTGTCGGTCGCTCTGCGTGGTGATGACTGGCTCGGCACCTAGTATGTGTGCGATGCGCTCGGTCCACTCGTTGGCGCCGCCAATGTGTCCCGAAGCGACGGAGATGACATACCGCCCCGTGGTGTCTACGCAGAGGACTGCTGGGTCATGATGCTTGTCTCTGAGTAGCGGGGCAATGGTGCGAACGCAGATCCCCATAGCGGAGACAAAGAGTAAGACATCGCTCTCGGCAAAGAGCGTCTTAGCCCCCTCGGCAAGGTTGGGCAGTAGGGTGAATGCTTCGCTTGGCTCCTCACTGTGTGTTGTATAGAGCTTTACGTCGGGCAGTTCGCTCGCTATCTGTAGTGCGACCTTTTGGCCATCGGGAGAGATGGCGAGGATCGCTATGCGTGGTTTTGAGTTCATACGAATTAGTGTGTGCTTTTGGTCGCTTGTAAGACAGCTATCGGGTTGTAGTCATCGATCTGCATGCGGGTCGTGGAGGCGATGGAGCCACCGACGGATGCAATGGCTCGTCTGAAGGACTCCTGACTCTCGCTCGAGACGGAGTTAAAGACGATCCGCCCGCCTATGGCGAGACGACGCCACACCTCCTCAACGATCTCCTGCAAATGTCCGCCATGCCCTCCGATGAAGACTGCATCGGGCTGAGGTAGTGGGTCGAGGTCGGCGCAGAGGAAGTCGCCCCCGCAGAAGGTGATGCCCGGGGTGTGATGACGACGCGCATTGGCGTCGAGGAGCTCGGCGCCCTCGGGACGTATCTCGAAGGCAACGACCTGCAGGCTCGGCTGCTGTAGGCGCGCCTCGATAGAGACGGAGCCTGTGCAAGAGCCGATATCCCACAGGACGTGCGTCTGATGCAGGTCTAGCTGCGAGAGCGTCTCGAGACGTATCGCCCGCTTGGTAATCATCCGCTCACGCCCATTGAGTGGGATAAAGTCCGCATCGGGGATGCCAAAGGGACGAGGCAAGGGCTTCGTCTGAATGAGGATTAAGTTGTTGGGATAGGCAAAAGTGCGCTCAGCCATTTCCGCAATAGAGAGGCGAGAGAGCTGCTGTCGCTCCCTATTGCCCAGATGCTCCCCGACGATGGCTTTGTAATTGTCATAGCCGTAGTCGAGCATACGCTGGGCGATGCGCTGAGGGGTGTGCTCCTTGCGGTCGGTCAGGATGCCAATCATGCGCTCGCCAGAGATTAGTGCTGCGTCAAAGGCTTGCCACGGTCTCCCCGTGAGCGACACGACGTGCATATCTTGGTAAGGTAGCAGAGCCGCATGAGCGAGGAGCTGCAGGGAGTGGAAGTAAGGGTGCAGCTCGATCTCCGCCTCGGGGAGAAGCTGCATAATGCGCTGTCCGATGCCGTTGAAGATGGGGTCGCAGGAGGCGAAGACAACGACTGTGTCGTACGCTTTGTACTGCTCGATCACATCGTCTATCGGCGGGGTTATATCTATCCAGTGATACTCCGTCGGCAAGATCTCACGGACAATCTCGTGGTGCCGTGCACCGCCCGAGAAGACGCGCTCGCCAGCAAGCCGCTCCAGCAGCTCTGGGCTCCACCGCTGCTCTCGGTCGTCACTGATTCCTATGAGGATGATTTTCATAAGTCACGACCAGGCTTGAGCGTCTCGGCATCTCCATAGCTGAGGGTCGCGTTGACTAGCGTTGCCGCAAGATTGCTGCCCCCTTTGCGCCCCTCAATGATGAGCTTAGGGATGTCGTGAAAGGGCTTGACCATGTGCTTTGACTCGCACACATGGACGAAGCCTACGGGTGCTGCGACAATTCCAGCGGGGTGAGCCTTGCCTTGGCGAATGAGGTGCGCCAGCTCCATAAGAGCCGTCGGGGCGTTGCCAAAAGCGTAGAGCGCATCGGGATGCTCCTCGACGGCGAGCCGTATGCCAGCCTGTGTGCGGGTGATGTCCAGTCGCTCTGCCATCTCAGCCACACGTGGATCGTGCAAGTAGCAGAGCACCTCGATACCGTAGCGCGCCAAGGCGCCTTTGCGGATGCCCGAGGCGACCATCGTCACGTCGGTCACGATGGTGCGTATCTTGCCATCGACATAGCCTTGGTAAATGCGAGAGACCGCATTGTGGTCGCTGTAGAGTAGCTCCTCCATCTCAAAGTCGGCCGTCGTATGGACCGCGTGGAGCATCGCCCAGAGATGGTCGAGTGGATAGCTCTCGGGATGCTTGAGTAGCGAGAGGATCGTGCGAAAGCTTTCGCTCATGATGCGCTGCCCCACCTTCTCTTCGTCACTACCTTTGTCTCGATAGTAACCTCGTGGCGTGACGATCTTGCCCTTTGAGAGGAAGCTCTGACTATTGCCAATGATGAGGACGGTAAACATATCCACATCTTGCGTATCCAGCTCTCGTAGCGTCGTCGTCCAGACACGCTGGTCGGGACGCCCCGCCTGTTGCACCAGTCCTACGGGCGTGTCGGGTGAGCGGTGCTTGAGGAATAGCTCGCGCACACGCTCTAACTGCCAGTACCGCTTGATGCTCTTAGGATTGTATAGTGCCGTGACGAAGTCAGCCTCTGCAGCCGCTATGGCACGTCGCTCGATGATTGCCCACGGAGTCATCAAATCGCTCAGCGAGATGATGCAGAGGTCATGACCAATGGGAGCCCCGAGGAGTGCAGCCGCTTTCTGAAAAGCAGAGATCCCAGGCAAGACCTCTAGCTCTACATCACTACCCCGCTCATCGCACATCTCATAGAGAAGCGGAGCCATCCCGTAGATACCCGCATCTCCAGAACTAATGACACAAACGGTCTGCCCCGCCTCAGCTCGCTCGATAGCTAGCCTAGCTCGCTCACGCTCTTGACGCATACCGGTGTCGATGCACTCAGCACCCTCGTGTAGATACTCTTGGATAAACTGAAAGTAGTAAGCATACCCGACCACTACATCAGCCTCTCTGAGGGCTTGATGCACAGCGGGCGTTATATCTTCAGGACTGCCGGGACCGATGCCGGCGATATAGATCTTTTTCATAGTCTCTCTTTACTATTGTTGGACGGGCTTGGCACACCTCTTATTTGTTACGGCGAGACTTAGCCCGATGAATGACTCTGCGAAGATAACGAAAACCGAGTATTACGCCACTCACCGAAACGACCAACCCACCTAGCACCAGCACCAACATACAGATGATGCGCAGCGTCGGATGCTCCGCAAAGAAGCCAATGCGGAGGTTGTGACAGAAGGGGTAAAGCCACTTCTTGACCCGCCCGTTGAGACTGTAGTAGCGTGTCTCCCCTGTCGTCGGACTGATGTAGAGACGACTCGACTCCTTGTCCTGTGCCGAGATGCGGTAGATCGGTAGCTCGTAGAGGTTGTTTAGACTGACATAGTAGTTGTCATAGTGCTCCATTAGCTCAATCTGCATCTCGGAAGTTCCCAGCACCGGCGTGAGCTTAGCTTTAATGTCCTGCTCTGTCAGATGCAACGGCTGTGGAGCTTCGCCCAGCGCATCCCAGCTCTCTAGCTGTCCGTGGCGTTGCACCTCGTAGTAAGGGTGTCCGCCATAGCTCCGCCAAGTAATCTGCTGCACGCCGCCTAGGTCAAGCAGCAAGCGGTAGTCATAAGTGTCCGAGCGTCCCAGCTGTGGAGCCTCTACGACCTGCACCTCCTTGCGCTTCGCCTTCGTGTCGTGCTGAGGCACGATCCACGATGGCAGATCGTAGAGCGACATCACCCCGCTGAGAGCGAAGAGCGTCAGCGAGAGTCCGAAGATGACGCCCCCAACGAGGTGCCAATGCAAAACTCTATTGCGCTTGTAAGGACTGCGCAATCGCTTCGTCCGTCTCCACATGCGGACGTAGAGACGTATCCCAAGGTATAGCCCCGTAAATGCAGCAATGACAGCGAGCGAAGCGAAGATTGAGATAACCCAGAGCCAGACGGTGCGGTTTTGCCGTAGCCACCAGTAGTAAAACATGTGGGGAATCGTACCACACGATGCCCCAATACGCTCCGAACGAGTGCAGAGCTG
>CAMCJO010000137.1 GCA_945875135.1 uncultured Porphyromonas sp. | reverse complement strand
TAGTTTTTTTATGGGTGGCTTTCTCCCCCAGCACCTCAAAATAGGAATTAGCCGAATGTGCGAATGGGCGTTGCTCAGCGAGTTTATTGTCAATTTGCAAAATAGTCGTACCTTTGCAACGAACGAATTCTCTCCGTAGTTGAGTGGCATAGCGATGCGCTGGCGAGGAGATGCAACATAATTGGGGCTGATTGGCTTTGACAGCGTGTTGTAGTGATTCGTAAGCATGTGGTGCCTGCTGTGACGCACCTTAAAACCTTACTGCGAACTTTTCTAAATGGCGAAAACAACTTTGCTCTCGCTGCGTAGTCGAAGTATAGTACACTAACGCTTCATCCTAGACATAGATGTCAGGACGAGACATCACCCAGGGGGCCGTTGCTCCGAGGCGTTCTGATATGGTGGTGCATGGATATCGGGGATCGGATGGTGTAGCCTCGTACATCGTCTTAAACTTTAGAGGATAAGGCTCTATCTCGGTTGCTGTGCTCGTGAGTTAAAGCCCGACAATCAAAGTACAGCTAAACATGTAGAAAGCGTTTTGCCACCATGTTTGGACCGGGGTTCAATTCCCCGCAGCTCCACGACCCCATTTACAGTAACTTCCCTTGCCTAGATCTTATGATCTGTGCGAGGGACGTTCTTTTTTGGCATAAAGCGATGCCCATTGGCGTAAAAATCGTTACCTTTGCATCAAGCTTTCCTGTAGGAGATCACCACGTATAGTACGATGCTCACGCTACAGACTTCCCTGATTACTACCTCATGGCTACATCCAAAGATAAACCGACCAAAAAACGCTCGGCACAGACTCGCAAGCGTACGAACGCATCTAGCAGAAAGGACTCAAACCCCTCTCGCTCGGTAGGGAGTCGTATGCGCTCGTGGGCGCAGGGCTTACAAAACAATGTCGCCAACAAGCGGTATGGCGAGCTGATCTCGTTTATCTTGGGCCTGATTCTCCTGGCCTTCGTCATATACACCCTCGTGGCTTGTGGCTCCTACCTTATGGTGGGGGCTCGTGACCAGAGCATTGTCACGGAGCTAACACCTTGGGAGGCACTGACACAGACACTTCCTGAGGGGATCGATGGTGCCGTTGCGGATATCCAAAACGTGACCCGTGTGCATGGGGCCTATCTAGCACATTGGCTGATGGATGGCTTCCTCGGCTTCGGTAGCTGGTTCTTGCTCGTCTTGTGTTTCATCGGAGCACTACGTATGATGCGTATATCCACAAGAGGAAGTCTCATCAAAATAACGGTCTACGCCATCTTCCTGAGTCTATGGACGGGCCTCACGGCAGCTGCTATACAAAACATCCTCGGCATGCCCACTTTCTTCCGCTGGGGAGGAGCTTACTGCACGCTCTGGATAGACAACCTGCTACTAGCTATCGGATGGCTGGGTGTAGCACTGATCTTGCTCGTTTCGATCATTATCCTCATTGTGGTGATACGCTATGAGTACCTCCAGTGGATGCGCCGAGCTATCGGTCTAGGCTGGGTCAAGCGTCCTAATCGTCGCCGCACGACCGATAGCTCCCTAGAGAGCATCGAGGATGGAGAGGAGTCCACAGGTGAAGAGCCCACAGGTGCAAGTGAAGAGGCTGACCCAGAGGATGTGGATGGTGAACCAGACACCGCGGAAGACGAAGATGAGGAGGCTCCACTTCCTGCACCGAGTGCCTTGGCCGCACAGCCTGCGCCACGCACCACAGCGCAGACCACGACAAATGCTCCGCAGTCACATCGCGAGCCCGTCTCCACACCAGCTGAGGAGAGCCTCGAGGGCGGTGTCACGGTAACCGTTGCGCAGGGGGATGCCGATTCGCAAGCCGCCGCCGTGCCACAGAGTGAGACCCGTCGTGGAGGATATCAGATGCCTTCGCCTGACCTACTGGCAGATGTCGATCAGTCTTCGCAGACGATCGATCGGGCTGAGATCAAGGAGATCGAGCAGCTTATTATCGAGAAGCTCAGCGATCTGGGCATCGGACTGGAACCAGTCGAGGTGACCATCGGACCGACCGTGACGCTCTACGAATTTAAGCTAGACCCTAAGGTCAAGGTCAACCGCATCCGCAGCCTTGAGGACGACATAGCGATGAAGGTAGAGAGTATCGGTGGCATCCGTATCATTGCCCCAATGCCTGGACGTGGTACCATAGGTATCGAGGTGCCAAACCGTAACCCGCGCACCGTCGGTATGAAGGCGCTGATCACTTCGCAGAAGTTTATCACGACCGATCAGAAGCTCCCGATAGCCATCGGGCGAACCATCACGAACGATGTCTACCTCTTTGACCTCTCTAAGATGCCGCACCTACTGATCGCTGGTGCTACGGGTCAGGGTAAGAGTGTCGGCCTCAATGCGCTCATCACTTCACTCCTATATAATAAGCGTCCCGAGGAGCTCAAGCTGATCCTTATCGACCCGAAGATGCTAGAGTTTAGCATCTACGAGAGTATCGGCCGTCACTTCCTGACGAAGCTGGAGGACGAGGAGAAGTATATCATCACCGACACAACCAAGGCACTCCCCGTCCTAGAGTCTCTCTGCGTGGATATGGACGGGCGCTACGAACTGCTCGCACGTGCTAAGGTGCGCAACATCGCAGAGTACAACAAGCTCTTCCGTCAGGGGCGTCTACGTGAGGAGGATGGCTTCGTCTTCCTCCCCTACTTGGTGCTCATCGTCGATGAGTTTGCCGACCTCATCATGACCACGGGACGAGCCATCGAGAAGCCTATCGCACGTCTAGCGCAGAAGGCGCGTGCAGCGGGTATCCACATCGTCCTAGCGACACAGCGTCCTAGTACAGATGTGATCACGGGTCTGATCAAGGCTAACTTCCCGGCACGTATCGCCTTCAAGGTCTCCTCGCAAGTGGACTCACGCACCATCCTTGACACCAAAAGCGCCAAGGATCTCATCGGACGTGGCGACATGCTTATCAACGACGGCAAGGAGATGCGACGCATCCAGTGTGCCTTCATTGACACGCCTGAGACAGAGCGCATCGTGGATCACATATCTCGTCAGCCCTATCCGACAATGCCTTACTTGCTGCCTGAGCCGCCAGCTACAGAAGGTGCGGCTGGAGCTACTGGATCTGGAGGTAGTGGTGCGTCCGAGCGCGACCCGCTCTTTGAGGAAGTAGCTCGCCATGTCGTACAGATGCAGCAGGGATCGACGAGCAACATCCAGCGACGCTTTAACATCGGGTACAACCGAGCTGGACGCATTATGGATCAGCTCTACGAGTGCGGCATCGTGTCGGCACAAGATGGTAGCAAGCCTCGCCAAGTGCTGATCGCTGATGAGACAACGCTTGATCAACTCCTAGACACTTTCTAAACGATAATCAAATGAGACCAAACCTCTCCTTATCATACCAGCGACACACTGCGTCCTTTGCGATGCGTCTCCTGAGTTCGCTCTTAGCTCTATTCGTCTGTGGCACCTTTGCCATAGCACCTCTGCAAGGACAGCGCAAAGCGGTCTTTGACCTCAACAAAGCACTCCAACAGTTCGAGCAGCAGGTCAAAAAAGGGGTCGCCATCACCTTTACCCTAACGGCACAGGACACACAGCCTCAGGAGGGCTACACATGGCTCTATGGGCGTCGCTTTATGCTCAGTATGCCCGGTATGGAGGTAGCCTTCGACGGCTCGACACTGCGTATCATCAATCAGAGCGAGCGCACCTACACCTTGATGACGCCCTCCGAGCAAGACCTCACGGCAATGAATCCGCTCGCTTATATACAGCAGACCTCGCAGCGCTACCGCATCACCGAGCGCAAGAGTCCTCGAGGCACGGTCATTTACCGCGTTGTCCCCACGCAGGGCACCAACGTACTCGCAGGAGTCAAGTACTATGAGGTGACATTTGACCAGCAGAGTCAGGCTCCTAAGCGGGTCGATCTCTACTTTGACCTAGGCGAGCAAGTCTCTTACACCATTCACAAGATACAGCCGAAGGTGCATATTACGTCACAATCCTTTACCTTTGCACCGCAAGAATACAAATCGCTTGAGGTCGTAGACCTACGCTAGGCCCCTCGCGATCCACACAATAAACTATGTACATACAG
The DNA here is from genome assembly GCA_945875135.1 of uncultured Porphyromonas sp. Lineage (GTDB taxonomy): Bacteria > Bacteroidota > Bacteroidia > Bacteroidales > Porphyromonadaceae > Porphyromonas. The sequence goes on along the minus strand of CAMCJO010000137.1, from coordinate 2,145 downwards.
GTACTCAAATCTAAGATCCATCGTGTCCGGGTCACACAGGCTAACCTCAACTACGTGGGTAGCATCACCATCGACCGCACCCTCATGGATGCCGTCGGCATACTGCCGGGAGAGCGCGTGCAGATCGTCGACTGCAACAACGGCAACCGCCTCGACACCTACGTCATCGCTGGTGAGCCCGGCAGCGGAGTCATCTGTCTCAATGGACCCGCAGCTCGTCTCGTACAGCCTGACGATATCGTCATCATTATGTCTTACGCCCTTATGGACTACGACGAGGCTCGCACCTTCCAGCCTAAGATCATCTTCCCCGATAGCGACACGAATCGTCTATAAACCACTCATCATCTCAGCAACATGTTTGAAAATCTAAGCGAACGCCTAGAGCGTTCATTCAAAATACTCAAAGGACAAGGGAGTATTACCGAAATCAATGTCGCCGAAACGCTCAAGGATGTACGCCGCGCCCTACTCGATGCCGACGTCAACTACAACGTAGCACGAGACTTCACCAACCAAGTCAAGGAGAAGGCACTCGGACAGAACGTCCTCACAGCGGTCAATCCAGGGCAGATGATGGTCAAGATCGTCCACGACGAGCTGGCCACACTGATGGGTAGTGAGGCAGTGGCGATCAACCTCCAGGGCAGCCCCGCCATCATCCTCATGTCAGGACTGCAGGGCTCTGGTAAGACAACCTTCTCAGGCAAGCTCGCCAATATGCTCAAGAAGCAGGAGCAGCGCAAGCCACTCCTCGTAGCGTGTGACGTATACCGCCCGGCTGCTATCCAGCAGCTACACGTACTGGGCGAGCAGATCGGCGTACCCGTCTACAGCGAGCCAGACAGCAAAGATCCCGTACAGATCGCTCGCAATGCGATCGCCCACGCCCAGCAGGAGGGACTAGACACCGTCATCATCGATACCGCAGGTCGTCTGGCCGTCGATGAGGAGATGATGAATGAGATCAGTAGCATCAAGGAGGCGATCCGACCCGATGAGACCCTCTTCGTCGTGGACTCCATGACTGGTCAGGATGCAGTCAATACGGCTGCCGAGTTTGACAAGCGACTCGACTTCGATGGTGTGATCCTCACCAAGCTTGATGGTGACTCACGTGGTGGTGCTGCGCTCTCTATACGCAGTGTCGTCAACAAGCCGATCAAGTTCGTCGGTACAGGCGAGAAGATGGAGGCGCTGCAGGTCTTCCACCCCTCACGTATGGCCGACCGTATCCTCGGCATGGGTGATATCGTCTCACTCGTCGAGCGTGCGCAGCAGCAGTACGATGAGGAGGAGGCAAAGCGCCTGGAGGCTAAGATCGCTAAGAACCAATTTGACTTCGACGACTTTCTCGCGCAGATCGCTCAGATCAAGAAGATGGGTAACCTCAAGGACCTCGTCTCCATGATCCCAGGAGTAGGTAAGATGGTCAAGGACCTAGACATCAGCAACGACGCCTTCAAGGGCATCGAGGCGATTATCTACTCCATGACCCCCGAGGAACGCGCCAAGCCTAGTCTCCTCGATGGCTCACGCCGCAAGCGCATCGCCGATGGTAGTGGCACCTCCGTCGCTGAGGTCAATAGGCTCATCCAGCAGTTTGACCAGGTCAGCAAGGTCATGCGCAAGATGCAGAGCGGTGGTCTAGGTCGTGCACAAGCTAAGAAGCAAAAGAAAAACAAGAAGCGTCGCTAGTCTCCTGCTCCGCAAAGCAGGCGACAAGCTCTAAAGATCTCTCGTGGCATAGCATAAGCTACTCAAAAGGAGCAGCACCCTCCCCGTCAGCAGATGCGGAGGGTGCTGCTTTTTCGTTTTAGGCTGTTGCGTCGCCATGCGGGTCTCCCCCTGCACAGTCGTGACAGCTCCGTAGACGAGAAGTACTGCGTCTTCATATCGCACTGTTCTTAAGACACATCCGAGTTCCAAAAGCAGATCCTCTTTTGGAACTTTTTAGTTCCAAGGGGGGAACTCTTTAGTTCCAACGGAGGAACTCTTTAGTTCCAACGGAGGAACTTTTTAGTTCCAAGGGGGGAACTCTTTAGTTCCAACGGAGGAACTTTTCAGTTCCTCTAGGGGAACTGTTAGCCAGACGGCAGGGATTTCTGTATCTCCAGTTTTTTATTCGTATCTTTGTGACAGTCT
>CAMCJO010000136.1 GCA_945875135.1 uncultured Porphyromonas sp. | reverse complement strand
TAAAAAACATCCACGTGGAGATTTGAGATTCCCCACGTGGATATTCGAGAAAGGATAGAATCGGACGAATTTTCCCGTAAAGATATGTAAATAGAGACTAGAGGTTAGAGATTAGAAATTAGAGGCGAGATGATCGGAGCTGTCAGAGCTATCGGAGGGATCGGAGCTATCGGACGAGTAGCGAAGTGTAGGGACGCTCGGGTGTGTCTAGTGAGAGGGCGTCCGTTCCCGTTAAAAGTTACGATGTTCAGTTTGTATGATGACTGGGTTATGCGTCTCGCCTTGACACAACGGACGCCCTCCGACTTGACACGACCGTGCGTCCCTACACTGGGTTACTCGTCTCGTCGGGTTACCCCGATCCTGCGGTTGCGCCAGTTTTTGGCTCTTTGCACTTTTATCCTTACAAATGTGCGTAAAGCTGAGGAACAGCTCGCTGTTTGGTTTTGACAATCTATTTCTGTAAGTTTGCAATCGAAATCAAGAGGATAAGAAGCAATAGAAATTAGCAGTCAAGTAAATCGAACTGATGGTATCATCGTATCCTAAAATGCGAAAGACAACACACTGAAATCTAATGATAAATCAAACTTTAGGTCTTTGGGAGCAAATCCTCGACTCTGAGGCGAAGGAGCTGAATAGGTCGTATAACGAGAACTCACAAGGAGAATCTCCCTTGACTTTTATAGACCTTTTTGCTGGGATTGGCGGATTTCACCTAGCTATGCATAGCGTTGGAGCTAAGTGTGTCTTTGCGAGCGAATGGGATCAGTATGCTCGACAGACTTATGAGGCAAACTATAGAAAGTTAGCCCCAGAGCTGTTTAGTCGAGGGCTGTTTGCCGGAGACATCACCAAGGTTGATCCAGCATCCATTCCTCCGTTTGATATCCTTTGTGCGGGTTTCCCTTGTCAGCCGTTTTCCGTTGCTGGTTTAAGGAGAGGTTTTGAAGATACTCGAGGAACGCTCTTCTTTAACATTGCGAATATCGTTAAAAGCAAAATAGAAGAAGGTAATCCCCCTAAGGTGCTTTTTTTGGAGAATGTCCGCGGACTCAGAACACACGACAAAGGAAATACGCTCAGAGTGATTCTCGACACCCTTGAAGAGTTGGGGTATAGATACTCGTATGAGGTTCTTAACGCTAAGTACTTTGGGGTGCCTCAAAATAGGGAGCGACTATTCATTGTAGCTTGGAGTAAGGACTTGATAAGTGCCGATAGGTTTCTATTTCCCTATGGAATAGATGCTGAAGGCAATACGATATATGATAAGCAGATGGCAAAGAGATGTGCTATACAAACGAAAGTTTCTGATATCTTTGAGCCTCAATCTATAGAGAGAGACGAATTTACAATAAGCGATAGAATGTGGTTCGGACATCAAACTCGGAAAAAAAGAAATCGCTTGAACGGCAAGGGGTTTGGGTACTCAAAGTTCACGGGCAATAGCATCTATACTAGTACCATCTCCGCTCGATATTGGAAGGATGGAAGTGAGATATTGATTGATCAATCCAATCGAGGGCTAAACCCTCGGATGCTAACACCTGTAGAGGCTGGTAGACTTCAAGGGTATAAAGTTATCGGGAGTGGATGGGAGCATACAGAGAGTGCATCTAATCTTGCTTACAGTGAGAGCGACCCTGAGTTTAAAATAGTCGTATCTAAAAAAGAGGCCTACAGACAGTTTGGAAATAGTGTAGCTATTCCAGTCATTAAAAGGCTGTCTCAAGAAATCATAAAGCAACTTATAAGACAATGAAGGATTTATCCATACTAGAAGCGGAACTAGCTCAAAAGGTCTCAGTCTACAAGTCTGTACTACAAGATGACTGTCCTTTACCAGCAGATTTCAAGGAGCTTGTACCCAAGGTAGACAACTATACGATAAAGTACTTAAGGCACAGTTTTATTGTCTCTGGAAGGTTAGACATATATCTCCCCAATCAATTGTGGTACCTAGCTGCTATTTGTGTTCCTCTATACAAAGAGTTGAGCTTGTACAAACAAGCACTTCACGATGAGGTTGATATCTCTTCTTACAAGGGTAATAAGGCTAAGGCAGAAAAAGTAGTAAATAATCTTGGTTATGATGGACAAGAGAGAGATTTGCTTGTTAAATTCTTGTCTGACTATGAGTGGTGGCGAGGAGGTAAGTCTATAGATAGAGGAGACTATTTTTACTCACCTATTCTGTCCGTATGTAATCTAGTAAATGTCTCTCAGTCCTATGTAGCTGAGATGTGTAAGTATCTTGCTTCGACTGATGAAGCGACTGCTCTCTTGAATCAAGCTTTGCTAGGGCTACACGACACCTCAAGTGAGAGCAATAAGCTCCTTCAAACCATCTACTTTGGTGCGCCTGGTAGTGGCAAGTCTCATAAAGTCAAAGATATGGTGGATGGGGTCCCTGAAGAGAACATCTTTCGTACGACCTTTCACCCAGACAGTGACTATGCTAGCTTCGTGGGATGTTACAAGCCAATTGTGAGAGCGAAGGACGACACAAACTTGAGTAAAGAGGAGCTTTTGCAGTGTTTTGAGACGCTTCGTTCAGAGACTGAATCCTACCCAGTAGATAAGTTTGCAGCAAGGTATCATGCCTCTCTTCAAAACATCTCAAAACCCGAAAAGAAGTGGCTACGAGAAGAATTGCAAAACACAGCTGGCATTAGCTTTGACCCTTATGCCCAGATGAATACTGCTATCGCTGTCGGAGATTATCTTGCCGAGCAAGGACTGCTCCACAGCGATGAGACTATCACATACGATTTCTCTCCACAAGTATTTACGAATGCTTATGTACGGGCTTGGGAAGTGCCGTCTGAGCATGTGTATCTCATTATTGAGGAGATAAACAGAGGAAACTGTGCTCAAATCTTTGGCGACCTCTTTCAACTACTGGATCGAGATCGCTTCGGTGTCTCTGAGTACAAGATTAAAGCGGACGAAGACCTCGCTCGTTATCTACAAAGTAAGCTAGGAGTGACGCATGAGGGTATCAAAGGTGGTAATCTGTGCTTACCCTCCAACCTTCACATCATCGCTACGATGAATACATCTGACCAGTCGCTCTTTCCGATGGATAGTGCCTTCAAGAGGCGCTGGGAGTGGGAGTATGTACCGATCAACTATAGTGATAGCCCAGGTATACCTTCTGGAGAATTCACCATCACCATAGGCTGTAATAAATACCGTTGGATAGACTTCCTTGAGAAGGTCAATGAGCAAATACATCAAGTAACGGACTCTGAAGATAAGCAGATGGGCAACTTCTTTATCAAGCGCTCAGTAGGCGAAGACGAGTTCAAGAGTAAGGTAATGTTTTACCTCTGGCATGAAGTGTGCAAAGATGAGTTCCACACAAAGAATAACTTCTTTCGCTCTACAACAAAAGAGGGGCAAGAGTTTAGCTTTAATGATCTCTACAAGGATGGCAGTACTGACCTCTTAAAAGGCTTTATGGACTCCCTTGGGGTAACTCCTATGCCCCTGGCTAGCACATCCGCAGTATCAGATGCTACCTCTACAGGGACAACGACTTAATCCGTGGTCATCATAGCAGGACTATCGTGAAGATACTATTTGAAGAGTATAGGTACAAGCCCGAAGAGCTCCCATCTCTAGAGGGCATTGATCCTATCGAGCTAAAAGATGGGGGTGTCAAGCTCCCCTATGTGGGGTACTACTATGATGTAGCATCGGCAGAGACGATTTTCATATTGCCTAAGGTCTTTATTATAAATAGCCGTGCTTTCAAAAGGTATAACCCCGAGCTCTTATGTAAGTCGCAGAGTGAAAAGGAATCGCTTTCTGCAGATGACCAAGCTTTTCTCTTTAGCCTCTCAGCGTGGCTCTATCAGGCTATTGCACTTTTCAACGAGCGACACCCTAGCAATGAGATCACTTCGCAGCGCAGTCTAGCTGGTGTCGTAGGACACAAGGGCAAAGATGGGGTCACGCTACTAGACCACGTACTATCTCTTTTGCGCTTCAATAGGGAGCATCAGTCGCTTTTTACTTATATAGCGACTATTAAGCATACGGGTCAACACAGGATACACTGGGCCAAGACTATACGTACGACCACTCCTCTAGTCAAAGGTAAGACCCCCTACTATCTAGAGTGCAGGACTAAAGATAAAACCATCGACTATGACGAAGAGCTTATCTGCTTCTTCTACTCCACGCTCGACTATTTGCGGCAGAACTACCACTTTGTAGTGCAGCAACACTTAAACTACAAGACAGAGAAGCCTCACCGCATAGCTAACATGATAGAGTGTGGCAAAGGAACTAGATATCTACGTAAGATACGAGGGAAGTACTTCAAAGATGAGCTGGTGCAACTGTGGAACTTGCTCTATGCTTTTTACGAGCGAGCTGAGGAGGTAGCACAGAAGAGAGTCCCAAATGAGCGACTGCTCGTCCGCAACTTCAATATCGTCTTTGAGGATATGATCGACTGCTTGATAGGCGAGTCAGAGCTCCCGAAGGGACTGAAAGAACAAAAAGACGGCAAAATCATTGACCACATCTACCGGGATAAGTCTCTTGTCGACGACGAAGACATTTACTTCATAGGTGATAGCAAGTACTACAAAGAGGGCAGCAGCTTTGACGAGAACTCACGATATAAGCAGATAACCTATGCAAAGAATGTCATCCAATACAATATAGACCTCTTCAACAGGGGAGCGAAGAGCGAGTATCTGCGCTATCGGGATGAACTGACGGAGGGATACAATCCTACACCAAACTTCTTCATCCGTGGATTTGTAAATCCAGAGGATTTGTCCTATGCTGATAGCAAGCTCGAAAATGAGGGCGAGGGACACTATAGCTATCACTTTGAGAACCGACTTTTCGATAGAGACACACTCTTAGTGCTCACCTATAATATCAACTTCCTATATGTCCTCTCCGCTTATGTCCAGAGCCGTGGATATAGTTCAAGTGTAGATCGCTTCCTCCGTGGCCAGTTTAGGAAAGACATCATTGCTGCATACAAAGATAAGTACGACTTCTATCAGATAGAGCTGGAGGGGATCTCTAGAGAGGAGTTTGTAGCGTCAAACTTCAAGCTACTCATCGGTAAGATATTCCTAACAAAAGAGGGCAAGCTTATTCTAGCCCTTGAGAAGAACAACGAGGAAAGCAAGCTTATTGAAAGGCTATTTCTCTTAGAGAAGACTATTTCGCGTCAAGTGATCGACCTGAAGAAACTTGGAACGCACTGATTCTACACCGATCGAGAGCTAGCCACCACCCAGCAAATAATAAACCAATAGTCACCATTAAACCACAAGTACCTATGCTACACTTTTCTGAAAGAAATGGCTATGTAAGCCCCTCTAAAGTACTCATACGAGAAACCATAACTACTAAGATAGAAAACTGTATCTGTAACTGCTATAGTACGCTGGAAGAGGATATGGAGGAGTATCATTACTCATATGAAGAGTTAGTGATGCATCTATGGACTAAGTTTTTGAATCTAAAAGTCTTAGAATTCAACCGAAATTCGACATCCTTCGTTATATCCAAATGCATCTCACATAAAAACATTCAGTGGTATAAGAAGCTTGACTTGATAGAAGAGACTATTGAATTTTTAAAGGACAACTGTAGCTATCCGCAGCCTTTGGAGAACTTTGTCCAGAACATCAACTCTGAGTTTGAGCGACTAACTTACGGCTACCGGATTGTAAATAACCAAGTCACGCCTATTATAGATGAAGTGCAAATCTCTGCGATTCAAAAACCGCTAGAGAGCCCTACTGTTCATGAAAACATTCGTAGGCATCTCAACAATGCACTGCGCCTATATTCACAACGCCCTCAAGCTGACTATCAGAACTCTATCAAGGAGTCCATATCCGCTGTGGAGTGCTTATGTCGTAGTATTACTGAAGAGAATACCCTTGGTAAAGCGTTGTCTAAGTTAGAGAGGAGTGGTGCTATAATCCACCCTCAACTGAAAGAAGCTTTTACAAAGCTGTACTCCTATGCTAACCAAGGAGATACTGGCATAAGGCATGCTTTAATGAACTCAGAAAACAACTATGTTCCACAATCAGAAGAGGCTCTCTATATGCTCGTATCCTGTTGCTCTTTCGTCAACTACATTTGCGAGAAGCAGAGTCGGATTCAGTAGTTTTTGCTGACACGTTCCATCACGTGTAACCGTAGGGTCGCACACTCGTGAGATTTGCGGGAGCTCCGACGAGAGAGGTGTGGCGTATG
>CAMCJO010000135.1 GCA_945875135.1 uncultured Porphyromonas sp. | reverse complement strand
CAGCTCGACGGGTAGCCCGTGACGGTCGAAGATCTCCTCCATAATGGGGAAGTAGTAGTCCCCAAGCGCGAGGATGACACGTATCAGCCGCGGACGGTCTGAGATATAGGTGGCTATGCCCTCCTTGACCATCGCGTTGTAGGGGATCGGTATGACAGTGGGTAGAGCCTTCAGTCGTGAGATCAGCACGGAGTCACTCAGGGAGCGAATGTCTTCTGTCTTGTAAGAGCCACACGGCACTTCAAAGCGTTGCTGTGTCGCATAGCCCGTACGCCAAGTCTCCATAAGCAGACCTAGGTCAGTGTCTAGACTCTTCGGTAGGCTCTCCTGCAGCTCCTGACGAGCCGTAAGAGCATCCAGCTCGATAGCGCCCTCCGTGTCTACACTGTCTCGTGATTCATACCAAGGTGTCGCTGCTAGAAGTGTCGGCAAGCAACAACAGAGTATTACATAGGTCGTGATTCTGACACAAGCGTGTCTTAGTCTAGGAATCTTCATAGAGAGTGGTTTGTCTAAAAGCGGACCGAGGCACCGATCATCACGCTTTGAGGTCGAGGCCCTGAAGGCTTGTCACGTAGCCCCTCGCCCATATCGATCGTGAGCTGAGGAGACACATTAAAGTAGTATAGCTCCGCATCGACATAAGCGTCGAGTGCTGAGAGGAGATAGAGTGCTACCGTGAGGACGATGCTCAGGTCTCTGCTCTCCTTGTACTGCTTGGAGCCACGCTCCAGACGCGAGCGTAGGTTTCCGTCAGTGACATATTTACTAGGATCTGCACCAGCTGGTATAAAAGCTTGCCAGGAGGTGTGGTCGAGCGGGTTTTCGCTCAGCAGATCGGCGTAAGCGGTGTGGTACTCGTGGTAGAGTCGCTGATTCCACGTAACGGCATAGACACCCGCCGTCATGGCCGAGAGTACGATCGGTATCTTCCAGTAGCGCTGGTTGTAGAGCTGCCCGCCACCTGGTACGATGGAGCAGATGAGTGCCACATTCGAGTTGGGGTAGCGAGTGAACCATCTAGCCATCTTATGGATAAAAGGCACTCCGCCCGATCGCTTCTTTATCTGCGCTGCTGTGGTACGCTGCAAAGCTTCAGGCGAACTCGCCGGCACCTTTGCCGTTGCAACTGAGTCTCCTACCACTTGATGCTCCGTCTGGATGGCTGTTGGTGCGGAGAGCAGTTCGCTCGCCTCCTCTGTGCGGATAGTGTCGGATAGGCTCGTGCCCAATGTGTCGGCCGCCACCGCCAGCGCAGTCGTGTCTTGTGGCACTACGGACGCAGTCGCATAGAGAGCTGTGCCGCTGTAGCAAGCTATAGCGCAGCTCATCACGAGGAGGAGTAGTGAGCGAGTCAGGGCAGTGCGGAGCATCTCTGTAGCGTGCTGACTAGTGGTTAGCTCCGCCCTCTAGGATTGAGCAGATCTCTATGAGTTGCTCCTCAGAGCTAAAGGGGATCGTGATGCTCCCCTTACCATTCTCCTTACAGCGTAGAGAGACCTTCGTACCGAAGAAACTACTCAGCTGCTTAGCTAGAGGAGCGTAGTCATTGCCATGGGAAGCGAGCTTGGAGAGCGGCTGTTTCTTCTTGTTCGCATTCGTCGGTTCCTCGGTCGGCTCTCGCAGTTCATTGGCCAAAGCCTCGACCTGTCGTACGCTCAGATGTTCCGAGAGCGTGGTCTGGTAAAGCTTCAGCTGCTGTGCTGGGTCGGTCAAGCTCAGTATGGCACGAGCGTGACCCATGTCGATCTTCTTCTCTGTCAGTCCCAGCTGCACCTCAGCGGGCAGACGCAGGAGACGCAGGTAGTTACTGATCGACGAGCGAGTCTTGCCCACTTTCTTGGCGAGCTCCTCTTGCGTCCCCTCCGAGTGCTCTAGGAGACGCTTGTAGGTGAGTGCTATCTCGATAGCGTTGAGGTCTTCGCGCTGTATGTTTTCGATCAGCGCCATCTCGACCACCTGCTCATCGTTTGCCTTGACGATGTATGCGGGGATAGAGGTCAGGTTGGCGAGCTTAGAGGCGCGCCAGCGACGCTCACCCGATATGATGAGATGGCGTCCGTCGGTCAGCTCCCGCACCGTGATAGGCTGCACGATGCCGAGGGCTCGTATGGAGGCGGCCAGCTCTTCGAGACTCTCTGGGTCAAAGTGTCTACGAGGTTGGTCAGGATTGGGTTCGATCTTGTCGATAGCTATCTCGCTAATGCTAGAGGAGTTGCTCACATCGCCGAGTAGAGCGTCTAGTCCTCTGCCTATTACTTTGTTCTCTTTCTTCTTGTTGTTTGTCATGATGATCGTAGGGGTAGGGTGTGGTTATAACGCTGCGCGCTGAGCCGTGCGACGGATCAGCTCCTCGGCCAGCTGCAGGTGGTTGATCGCCCCCTTGCTGTCCGCATCATATAGGAGTGCGGGCAAGCCGTGGCTAGGTGCCTCGCTTAGCTTGACATTGCGCTGTATGACTGTGTCGAAGACGAGCTGCCCGAAGTGCTCCTTGACCTCATCGTACACCTGGTTAGCCAGTCGCAGACGGCTGTCGTACATAGTAAGGAGAAAGCCCTCGATCTCCAGTGCTGGGTTGAGGCGGCTCTTGATGATACGTATCGTGTTGAGGAGCTTAGAGATACCCTCCAGTGCAAAGTACTCACACTGTACGGGAATGATCACCGAATGACTAGCAACCAAAGCATTGACCGTGATAATGCCGAGTGAGGGCGAGCAGTCGATGAGGATATAGTCATACTGATCCACGACAGGGCGGAGCATCTCTTTCATCACGGTCTCTCGATCCTTGAGCTGAAGCATCTCTATCTCCGCTCCGACGAGGTCAATGTGAGAGGGGAGTATGAAGAGATTGTCCACATGCGTGGGGCGCACCACCTTGTCGAGCGGTAGTCCACCTATGAGACACTCGTAGATAGTCTCGCTGAGGGTCGTGGAGTTGACGCCCAGTCCCGACGAAGCGTTTGCCTGCGGGTCGGCATCGACGACGAGTACCTTCTTCTCGAGTACAGCCAGAGAGGCTGCGAGGTTGATCGTAGTGGTTGTTTTGCCGACTCCACCCTTCTGATTAGCAAGAGAGATGATTCTACCCATAATACATATCAGTCATAAATAACGCGTCAAAGCTACTGAATAATCTAGACATAGACGCTTAACTGTTGATAACTTAACACCCGTAAGATCTTGGCAAAGCGAGGCGCAGAGCGGTTTGTAGAGGTTCCGATGCGAGTAGCGAAATGTAAGGACGCACTGGGAGTGTCTAGCGGGAGGGCGTCCGTTGTGTCCGTTAGCTGTTGGCTGTTGGCTGTTAGCCTTTAGCTGTTGGCTGTTGGCTGTTAGCTGTTAGCTGTTGTTACTACGCCTTGTAGGCGCGGACCTATGTGTCCGCCCGTTCCAGTTAAAATCACGACGCTGTAACCTTTGATACAACGGACGCACAGAGACGAGTCCTGTAGGGACGCACGATCTGTGCGTCCGTTGTCGAACGACCGTGACGTCGCTAGCCGTGACTTCGTCCTGTAGGGACGCACGGAAGTGTCTAGCAGGAGGGCGTTCGTTGTATAACAGGTTACAGCATCGAGGCTTTGACGGGGACGGACGCCCTCCCACTAGACACTCTCGTGCGTCCCTACAGGACGACGTGGGGATGACGGGGACGGGCGGACACATAGGTCCGCCCCTACAAAGGGCTACTCGTCAGCGGTGGGCTGGGGGTCGCCTAGCAGGAAGCCGTGCTTGTAGACCTTGGGGGCTATCTTGTGGTCCCCTAGATAGGTGACCGCTTTACGTAGGTTATCCACGAGGAGGGTGTAGTGAGCGTCCTCGCTCGAACTATTCATCTCGCCCTTGGCATTGCGCCCCTGGAAGTAGTCCCGTATATCGTAGTAGCTCGCATTAGGGTTCGCATCGGGCATCGTGTGGTAGTAGTGCCACAGCTTGCGCCCCGCGTCAAAGAGGTGCTGCGCCTCAGGCGAGAAGGTAATTGGTGTCCCCCCCGTCGGGTAGGGGTGTCGTGGCACCTCCTCCTCGCCAAAGAGAGTCGATGCGTCGTCACCTAGTCGCCCCCTTATGAAGTCGGTCATAAAGTGGCTCTCGAATCTCTCCTTAGCACCCACCTCCTCTTCGGTAAAGGGTATCCAGTGGTTTGTACCCTCGGCCGTCGTGATGCGGTTTTGTGTATGAAAGAGCGTATAGGCTAGGCAGTCTGTCTGAAACTCGTAATCCTCTTGCCACGTATCGTGAGGGTAGAGAAACTGGTCTCGGTCATTGAGCCATGTACGCTCGATGCAGTGACGTACGGCTAGGAAAATAGAAGCGATGATGAGTGTCTCTTGATGAATGTCTAGGAGTGCGGCATGAGTTTGCTCAGCTGTCATGTGCTTCTCAATCCTAACTATACCTTGATTTTGGAAATCGTTTCGACCTGAGTTCAGCTTCCCAATGGATAGCTTCTTAGTAGAGGAGTGCGGAGCTGGTTTATTGAATGAACTCATCCAAGGGGTGATGCGCTTTTTGTCATCACAAGAGAGTATGGTCTTGACTCCTTGATAGGAGCTGTCTCGATGATAGACATCCGCTCTTATCTCATCGAAGGTAGTCTCTTGACTGGTGTCCCAGATAAAGAAGCCGATGGGAAACTCCCCCTTTACGTTGTCGAAAGTATTTGCAGGAACAATGAAGAGCTTTTCGAGCTTGGCACGGAAGACGGATCGATACTTTGCAGAGTTCGACCCTTGCAGGAGCTTCAACTTTGAAAACTCTGCAAGGATACAGCCTTTTATCTCCTTATAGATACGTATGAAGAACTGCGCATAGAGCTCATTAAATGCAGACCCCACCTCATCTCTATAGTCCTGATAGACGCGGCTCGTGTTGGTGACGCCAGCTTGGTTCTTGCCTGTACCTGTCTTCTGTCTTGCATTGCCAGCCTCCTTGTATGGCGGATTGATGTATATGACGAGCTTCTTGCGCTTGTCGGGGTCGTTGATCACATCTTGGAGGGAGGCGGGGAGCTGGGTGAGGGGGTCGTTGAGGAAGTCAAACTGGAAGACGTGCTTCTTGAGGAGGTTAGACCCGCCAAACTTAGAGCCCCCAGCCTCAGCGAGACGCGCTGCCTCAGCGTCCATCCTGTCGATACGCTCGTGCATAATGTCTACATCGGCTTTGTCGAGGGTCGATGCCCAGATATTGTACTTGTTAGTGAGACCTGCGAGCAGATTGCCCGTACCGGCGCAGCAGTCCCATATATAGTACTCCTCCTGCCACTCGTCACCGAGGTGCTGCGCTAGGTACTCCTGCGAGAGCGCAACCCACTGCTGTGGGGTAAAGAATGAGCCCTTGCGCTCACGTACGTCTTGTGGCACAAGGAGGTCACGACGCTCCAGCATATAGCCCCAGTACTCTCGCTTGGGGGGACGCTCGTAGTGATTCCAAAACTGATTGTAGGCTTTCTGCTCGTCGGTGAATTGAACGGTGTCCGCATTTACGACTGACCCTAGCTTCACCGTGCGATTAGATATGTAGCGGTCATTCTTTAGGATGACGAAGAGCTTGTCCATCAGCGTAGCCCCATCCTTACTTAGTAGGTCAGCGAGATAAAAGTCGGCCGATAGGATGCCTTGATCTCTTTTGGCTTCCTCCCAATTTATATTGATAGAGGGCATAACCTCTTCGCGCCAACGCTGGTAGATGTGGGTGAAGTTGGTACGATTGATCTTGATGCGCTTGGTGTCACTGCTGTCGGGGCGGAAGTTGACCTTGATAAAGCGACGCAGTTCTTTCTCTTGTGTCTCGTAGTCAAAGAGGAGTAGCTCCTTGTCTAGAATCTCCTCGATGAGGTGGAGGAGCATGCCAAACTCTTTTGTGGAGTGGTCGGAGGGGGTGACCGTCCAGTCGAAGTCATTCATAGAGATGATATCGACGATGTGGCTGTAGGGGATGAATACGATGCGCTGGGCATCAAAGGCTCCGAGATACTTGGGCGGTAGTAGCAGGTCGATGGTCTTGGAGCGATTACGCCCGATGGTGAGTATGAGCTGTGCGAGGGCGTGGTAGAGGTTTTGGTTGTTGCCCCGCTTAGCCTCTGCCCAGAGGTAGTAATTCTCAAAGTGTGGGTCTAGTGGTGCTGTCTGCGTTCGGTCGGTGACGGCAAAGTCTATATTGCTGATGATGCGAGTGCAATCGTAGTCGGCGAAGATGTCTTGCGCTACGAGGTTTTTGATCTCCTCCTCTCTAAGCGTGATGTTGTAGCCCATAGTGTACAGATGATGAGTGATGCGCAAATGTAAGCATAAATACCGAAAGGCAGGAGAGCAACCGCATGCGGGAGGCACTGGGAGTGTCTAGCGGGAGGGCGTTCGTTGTGTCCGTTAGCTGTTGGCT
>CAMCJO010000134.1 GCA_945875135.1 uncultured Porphyromonas sp. | reverse complement strand
GAGATGTAGAGAGGTCTCGTGGGCTCGGAGATGTGTATAAGAGACAGCACAGATCGTGCGTCCCTACACGGCAACGTCTTGCTTTGATACGACTTCTGTAGGGACGCACGATCTGTGCGTCCGTCCCCATCAAAACAAGACGCTGTAACCTTTGATACAACGGACGCACAGATCGTGCGTCCCTACAGGGTGACGTCTTGCTTTGATACAACGGACACACAGGCCCGCCCCTACACATCGCTACTCGTCTCGCTTTGACACAACGGACGCTCGTAATGGATGCTGTAACCTTTAACGGGGACGAACGCACAGATACAGCAAAGCCACCGTAGGAATGCGCCTATGCGCAACCTTACGGTGGCTTTGTGTTTTTGCGACGAGCGCGTTCTTAGCGCTGAAGCTTCTTGATCCAGCGGAGACCGTCGGCGGACTGTACGTCGAGCAGTACGACGTCTGTCTCGGGCATCTCGATATCTACCTGCGTCTGACCATCGGTGGTAGCACGCTCCAGTAGATAGCCCTGTACGCTGTATAGCTGGTAGCCTGCGATACCCTCGTCGTAGGAGATGCGATAGCCCGTAGCGGTGCGCTCTATCTGTAGCTCGTCTTGTGGATTAACCATCTCCTTGTTCGAGCGGACACCAGCATACGACATACGTAGCTCGAAGCGTCGTCCATCTCGGGGACTATAAGCGTAGCTATAGCTCGGATTAGTGAGCAGATCCTGCTCGGTACCTCGCAGGCGGTCGTAGAGTGCCAGCTTGTCAAAGGGCTTCTCCGACATTGTTCTGAAGTCTAGCGTGAGCATTCCATCCGTAGGAGCATAAATGCCTAGTTCGAGACTCATATAGGGAGCATCAGTCTGTACGAAGTTACAGCTACCGTCAGTTGGATTGACAAAGTAGGCAACTGGAGCGGTCTGCATCGTACTTGGAGCAATTAATGCTGGTGTCGCACTAACGGTCGCTTCGGGCAGTAGCATAGCAAAGCCCTTGGCACCCTTGACATCAGAGACGGTCAGACTTACTGCTCTCTGATCGGCAAGGCTTGTTGCACCATTGCCACTACGTAGCTCATAGTCTGCTGTACCATCTGCCTTAGGAGGTAGAAGTACCGATTGATCTCCTGTCGTGGGGAAGTGAAGCTGAGAGCCCCCCATCTTGACCTTAACAACAAAGGCTTGAAGTGGTGCAATCTGACCATTCGGCAACTGCGTGTATGTAGCATCTGGAGCAACTGCATTGACGTGATAGTAGTGCCATGCACCATCTGTGAATAGATAGTAGTAGGGCTCTATGTTACTAGCATTTGCCTCATAAAGCTTGTCAAAGCTAATCGGAGTCATAAATGGATTGCCCACGAGTGCCATCAGCTGAGGAACCTCAGCAATCTTTTTAAGCTTCAATGTATAGCCCTCTGTAGCTTCACCAGCAGTATCATCGGCTATAGATCCGATAGCATTGGTCGCACTATCCTCAAAGACAAAGCGATAGTCTTGTTCCGGATCTCTACGAGCTCCGTCCATCTTGCTGATAGGCTTCAAGTCTCGCTCGTTGAAGTATACGAATAGTGACAGCCACTTTCTTAGATCATATCGATGGAGCGGGTAAAACTCCTTGCGCCCATTCAGCTCATTGGTCTCATAAAAAGGCAGGCGTACGATGCCTTGTAGTCCATTAAGGTTCTTGTGATCTGAAGCTCCAATCTTGTCAGCCTGATAACCAACGACCTTGAGAGCTAACGCCAGGTTAGAGTCTGCTATAGGAGTCCCCTGAGTGCTGATAGCCTGATCGAAAGAAGCCTCCGTTAGTGAGCCATCAGCATTGACTGGCAGTAGCTTGAGATAACGCTGATAGGTCAGAGGATAGCCTGCTAGCGAGAAGTCTCCTGCATAGACATTCTTAATTGGCGTAGATAACATATACCATCTATCACGCTCCAAGAGAAGCGCATTAGCCTCTAGATGCTGAGGATCTTCGTACGGCTTAACTGTCCCATCGGCTTGCATAATGCCAAAGTTGTAATCGATGAAAGCTCGAGCATAGCTAGAGAGTAGCTGAGGATTGCCTAGTGCTGCGCCGTAATGGAAGTAGATATCGTTACACACAGGCTCTCCGAAGGACTGTCTCATAGTCTTCGCTGGATCTAAGTCTGGGAAGAACTTATCGACAACACTTGGTATATGTACATTGGTACAGGATGCAGGGATAGTCTTTATCGGATTACCTTGACTATCAGCCCAGTTGTCGACTGAGTGCCAGTCTGCAGAGGTAGCGTCCTTACGCCACCACAGTTCAGGCGGAGAGATGATCAACTGAAAGTCAATCTCCTCATCTGTCGCAGCTTGATCACACAAGACATTTGTGATATGAGCTTTGTAGTGTCCTGCGTGAGCTGTGGACGCATTTTCTATCTTGAGTTCGGGACCCTCTATAGTTGACCCATCGGGGAGAGTCCAGCTGTACTTCGACTGAGCGGTGATCTTAGGTATTTTGAGAAGGATCGTGCTACCCTCACAATACTTAGGAAACTCTCCATTATGTATCAAGATGTGCTCACTGCTCAAGTCAATCAGCGTAATCTTTTCACCCTCATTCTCTCGATTACACTTCTCGGTACGTATATAGAGATAGTACTCAGGACGGATTTGATCTGCTGTTAGGTCGAAGACAACAGGTCCATTATCATCTGCCTCACGCACCTTACTAGCGATGATCGTCTTATTGTCCATCTCTCGTAGCTCGACAAAAACTCGCCCTGTCGTTCTAATCGGCAATAACGATATGTGTGCTCCAGCTCCACTCTTACAAATATACGCCTCGAAATGATCTCGATCATACGTTGGTTTCCCAATCTCAATCTCACGAGTATGTAGGAGATCCAAACAGGGGAGATCCGTTATATCCCACCGCCATAGATCTTTGGAGTTTTGAGTTGTGTAGGTAATCTCGATCTTAGACTCTTTCCAAGGGATATCTACATAGAGATCCTCTGGACTTTGTCCGTTAAGGACTTTCGGGTCGGCAAAAGCCCATACCGTAGTCTCTGGATAGCTCTTCCATTTAGATGTAGCATTTGGAAAGAAAGCTTTGTCTATCGGATCGTATTGCTTGACTGTAGCTACCGTTATAACGGGCTTACCATCTCGGAGGATTATCTCGGGAGACTTCGCCCCACGAAAGGGGTATACACGCAATTTGTCACAATCGACAAGATCGATAGAAGGCTTTATGTTCGCACGCTCAGGTCCATACTCAAACTTGGGGATACGATGATTATAAGAAAATCCCGAAGAAGTACCATAAAGATCCCCAACCGTTTTTATATCCCCAAACATATCCATATAGGTAATTTCAAAATCGTAAGTCCCTGGAGGGAGCTTGACATCCCAACAAGGCTCCGCATATGGGTTATCTGCAGGTGCTGCGTCGTTGGGGAATGGATAAATCCACCAAGAGGTATGCTTCTCAGGGATGGTAATAGGCTCATTGAGCTTGGGTTGATACTTATTTTGTGGTTTGTACTCTGCGGGGGCCTTTATTAAGGTGATTTTAGCGCCCCCAGCCGGGATCTGATAATACCAGCCAAGGTGGCGATCCTCAATCGCTACAGATATAACAACATCCTTAGTGCCCTCACAAAAGTGATGCCCAGCTATCGGAGTACCTGGATCAGGGATATAATAGTTTGTAGTCTTATCAAAGACATCAGGTCTAGTATCTCGGTAGTGACAGCCCTCTATCATACCAGGTCCATCACCATCGGTTAGGGCATTGGTTATTTCGTTACTAACCGACATCGAAGCCATTTTCCCAGAGGCATCCTTCATCATAATCCTATTTGTCGTTTCCCACATCATTGGGCGGTCAAACTCTTTCCATGTCCTAGCATCCTCCTTGGTAAAGAATACTGGCCCTAATGGATCATGGTAACCGAGATATAAAAACGATGTTACCTCTACGGGAAATGTCAAAGACTCTACGAACTCTTCCTTAATGCGGAACTTCGGTCTGAACTCCTTCTCATAAGGTCTCTTAGCAGGATCATAGAGAGGAGCAGGGCTTATCTCAAGCCAAGGATTAGGGTCAAACGAATCTTCGCCCCACCACCCATGAGTTAAAAAGGAAGCATACTTTGGATCTGTCGACCCTTTCGGACGACATCCGATAATCAGCTTATCTTGATCGTAGCTAAGTGCCATCTCATTTGCAGTCTGCCCAGTGGTGATTCTGGCAAAGAGGTGAGGCACTTCTCTAGTTACGATTGGGTATTCTCCAGAGTTGTCGGGGCAATCGGCCTTAAATGTGTCTGTCACTTTCCACAGACCAAATTCTCCTTGGAAGGTAGGCTCCTCTCCTTCATATTTATTGAGGCTTACCCATTTGATAGGCTTCGCATTTTCTTTGTCTGGATTATAGAGATCGGGATACTTATAGGCTACAAAGTCGTTATACAGACAGAAAGCATACTCGAAGTAGTAAAAAATCGAGTCGAGAGGATAGCCATAAAGGGCTGGTTCTGGAGGTTCTGGACAGAAATGCACGAAGTGAAAACGCGTAGATACCCAGTCGGGGTGTCCAGCCGTTGTCGTAAAGCGCTGTGTCCACCCGCCATTATTTGGAAGCCACTGCCCAGCCGATGGTGCTACTCCAACTTTCGCCTGCTTGGTTACAATAGATCCAGAGGCATCGGATATCTCCAGCTCATAATCTCCTGAGGGAAGATTCCAAATGGTAATCTTTTCAGTTTTGGCAGTGTAAGTCTTTGGCTCCGCAAAGCCCTCAGGCACTTGAGTGAAGTGGATGGTATAGGGAGCCGTCCCCGACTTTATTTCAAGTTGTATGGTTCCAGTACCTCTAGGGACTCCTGGGAGACAAGGGCGAATTTTACCGACTTTTACCTGTAGCTGAGCTTGTGCTATTAAAGGTAAGGCACAATAGGAACAGAGGATTAGGAGGTATGTCCAAAATCGTTTGTTATATATCGTTCTTGTGAGATTATAGTGTTTCATAGCCTTTGATGGGAATGAGTCGTATAGCCTAGTAGCTTAAGGTTCGTAAGGAATTAGAGGGTGTCGAGTCTTGTATCTAGAGATCTAAAGTCTGCACGGTATGGGTTGATCGTGACACGATAGCAACTATTGCGATAGACACTCTTGTCTGAGGGATCAAAAGTAGCAGAGGTCGTAAGGTAGTCATCAGCACCTTTGTTCTGACGGGCAAACGAAACCAGACTTGTATGTTTCTCTTTTTTGCTACTATCCCATGGATCGGGATAGTAGTTCCACTTAATCTTCATCACTGTCGCTTGCTCGGCTTCTTGGCCTTGTGCCACAAGACGCTCTGGTAGATAAAAGTGCGCTCGATAGTCTAGCAGATAAACGCCTCCAATGGGATCATCCTTAGGAAGATCGTCTAGTCCGACCACAGAAGACACATCAACTACTCGGGAGAGAGTAACAGCTGTTGCATCTGAAGACGTTTCGAGAGAGGAGTATTGATTTGCGGGAAAGAGCGGAGTTTCGTCTGAGACTTTATCTAGATCTATAGTAACGACACGATCAAATCCCCATGGACCTATCCAGCTACAATCATACTTACCATCGCTACGCCTAGTCACCTCGACACAATCCTTGATGATGAGCTCGACCTTGGCAAATATGCGCAGTAGCTCTACCCCATTTGTCGGAGTAGGGAGCTGAAGCTTAAGGGGGCTATCCTTAGAGCCTCCCTTTCGCATATCGACACCTCTATATTCGGCAGTCATCGGGATGTAAAATCTAGAAGAGACTGTGCGCTCTATACTACTCATCAGCCTAATAGCCATAATCTCATCTCGTGTTTTAACATCAGGTAGAACCGACGAGAGGGTTTCTCGTCTAGTAATTCGCCCAAAAGATTCATTGGCGATAACTATCATATCGTAGATACCCAACTCCTCTTCAGTTAACCTAAAGGAGAGTTCATTGTCACCCATAGTAAGCTTATATAGTCCGTGAGAATCAGGGTCGATTGCCTTGAAGGCGAAGTTCTTCTTAACCTCATCTCCTTGGAGCAGTATGATACGAAGCTCCTTGACATAGTCATCCTTGTCTGTCTTATCAGTGTTGATACTGTAGACGCCGTCTTCTTGAGCTCGCAGATTCTGAGAGTGCGCTCCTCGCACGCCGAATTGAAGCGAGAAATAAAGCCCTTGACCATCACCGATCAGCTCCTCGTCACAATCTTGCCGTACACAGCTGGCAAGGGAGAGTAGCATGCCGATAGTTAGGAGTGTAGTGTATATTATATTGTATCGTGGTCGATTCATAGTGATGTAACGATATGAGTATGCGATAACAAGTTACAGTTCGATCTCGTAGGAGTGAACTTTCCACCCATCGACGAGGATCTCAACG
>CAMCJO010000133.1 GCA_945875135.1 uncultured Porphyromonas sp. | reverse complement strand
CCCTCTCTCTCCGCTAGCAAAGACTCCGAAGTGACTTCATCGAGGAAGTCAGCAAAGAATCCGTCAGAATCAGGGTAGTCGCTCTAAAGCTTCAGTTTTGCAGTGATTCCTAGAGACAAGCGAAAGCGAATTATCGGCAATATGCTGAGGCATTGCCAATAACTCGCTTTTGCTTTATTGACAATAAGGAAAGGAGACTAAAGCTAGTCGTATAAAGCAAAAGGGACTATACAGACGAAGTGTATAGCCCCATTTTTCCACCTTTTATAGTGCTAATAGAGCGTCTAAAAGTCTCTATCGGCACTTCTCTTAGTGCAAAGGTAGCCATTTTGTTGTGTAAGTGCAAGTGCTTACACAACAAAGCAGTCGGTATGACAGCAGTAGATTAGGATCCTGTACAGATGGATATACAGCACTAATATACGAATAGACTGTCTGGAAGCACTGGTAGTCCTAAATCTTGTCTGAGACTGTCAGATAGTGCCTGATCTCTCTTGTGAGGGTAGGGCTGTTGTAGCCACTGTCGAAACCCCGAAAAGTATAATGTGCGTTTCTCTTTCATCACATAATACTTATCAAGCAGGGTGGCTACAAATTCGGCAGGTAGTCTACCTGCATCCACCTCTCGCTTCAATAGGTCATAAGTCTGTGGCTCTATCAACCTTTGAGGATTATGTAGTAAAACTGCGGGCAGAGCTTCAAATAGGTATCTGAAAGAGTCGTTGTACTTTCCCAAATCGTTGATGTACCCATAATGCTCAATGAGCCAAATTGCCTTTGAAAAGCAGAGGCTATCAGTATGGAGATTGAAAGCCCGACTGTTTGAAAAGTAAAGATGTGGGTTGTCTCTAATACCTTGATCTAGTGCTCTAATCTCAGCTAGTATTATCGCAATACTATCCAATCGTGTGACCTCCGAGTCAATCTTTCTCTGAGGATTTGAATTGGTCGCAACA
Source organism: uncultured Porphyromonas sp. (assembly GCA_945875135.1). Classification (GTDB taxonomy): domain Bacteria; phylum Bacteroidota; class Bacteroidia; order Bacteroidales; family Porphyromonadaceae; genus Porphyromonas. The sequence goes on along the minus strand of CAMCJO010000133.1, from coordinate 5,478 downwards.
GGAGCACACGCTGTCAGGAGACAAGCGACGATTGTAAGTGCAAGTTTAATACGCCTCATTATGGTCTGTGATTTCCGTTAGTTGACTTATCTTGTTTGCTTGCGAAGGTAGCCATTTACTTCGACATGATAGGTGTCCTATTTATCGTCGTTGGAAATAATGCGAGAGGCGTCAGATCGCTTCGCTTGGATCTTCTGATTGAGCGATGACTTGCCGAAGTAGTAAGCGATGGATAGCGAGATGCCCATATCCTCACCCCACGACTTCGTCCACCGCTCGAAGTCGGGTGTGTGACTCTCTGATAAACCCCACGAGTGGATGCCGTGTCCGAGGCTTTGCCTCCAAGACTTGTATGCCCATAAAGTTAGCATCACACGGGACCCAATGCCTTTGCTCATCATAATGTTGCATTGCATCATCCCATCCTGTGTGGTGTAGAGATAGTGGTAAGGAGATGAGTAGCTGATGTTGACATCTGCGGTCCAGTCGTAGCGGTCTGAAAGCGTGAAGGCGTTGTTGAAGGAGCCGTCCGCCATCCAGGTTCGGTAGTTGTACCCATACTGAGGAAGCCTCGCTATGGTCACCTCATTACGAGTGTATCGTCCCGACACATTAGCATTGGCATACCACCACGAGGTGATGTTACCTCCATATCCCATAGAGAGACTCAGCGACCGACCGACACCGTAGTTGTAGCTCTTAGTCGCAATTACTCGATCAGGAGTCAGTATAGCAAAGCTACCGATGTTGTCTCGCGTCTCTCCGTAATAAGCTTGTGCATAAAAGTTGCGGTAGCGAGCCGTCAAGGAGTGAAACATAGAGCGAGCTGGTCTCAACTCTGGATTGCCCTGCGTGTAGGCATTCATTGCGGTCCACTTGACAAAGGGCGAGTACGATGCAAAGGAGGAGTAGTTATTACTCATGGAGAAGCCATACGAGAGGCTCAATGCACCTCGCCGCCAAGATACACTGGCATAGGGGAGCAGATACCATCGCCCAGAATAGTGTTGCCTCGCACCATCATCATAAGCCCCCGATGTACTATGATACTGTCCATACAGCCCACCATACAGCGTGATATTATACGGAAGCTGATAGTATGCCAAGAGATAAGGGAGATGTAGCATCTCGCTGTAATGCAATGTGCGGTCTGCTGGACGAAAGCTACCTGGAATCACACGGATGTCGTAGGTCTCACTGTAGCGAGCTTGGCTCAGCGAACTATTGTTGCCTAAATAGAGGTATAGTCTCTCAGAGAGCGGAATCGATAGTTGCGTCTTAAAGGAGTAGCCACTCGTTGCCATCGGGAGGTTAGACTGGTAGTCCAAGTAGGATGGATGACTCGGCAGGTCACTTCTATTATAGCGTTGGCTCATCGTCTGGCGGTAGTCACTCCAGAGACCGCTAACTTCTGCCGTCAAGTACATACCATGGGGGAGCTTGCCTTGGTAGTAGATGATGCTCCCTAGGTAGCTATCCACGTAGTCTCTGTTGATCTGTCCCGTGAAGGTCGAATCTATTCCGACGGAGCTATAACGGTCGGTTATAGTAGTACGTGGCTTGCCTCCATAGCGATAGAGATCTACTGAGGCTCCCACCGTATGACCCTCCGCAATCTTGTATTCTCCCGTCAAGTTGAGGTCATATTGACAACGACGGGTGTCTCGGAGCTGCTCCGAGGTATTGATTACTCCCGACTGCAAGTAATGAGTCTCTCCCTCAGACCGCTCATAGTCTCTCAAGTTACGAGCCCCAGCGTAGAGCTGCACTTGCCATCTGGGTGCCTGATAGACGAGTGTCGTGCTGAGCGTCTCCTTCCACCTTTTAGTGCGGATCAGCTCTCCACGCACACTCCCTTGGAACCCCACATTGTTGTCCTCGATGACAAGGTCGATGACTGCCGTACGTTCACCCACGCCATACTCTGGTGAGGGCTGATAAAGTACTTTCATCGATTTGATCTGGCTTGCTGATAGCGTCTTTAGATAGCTCATTAAGGCCGACATAGACATGAGAGAGCGACGACCATTGATGAAGAAGACGACATCGTCCGTACCCACCACGGAATAGTTGTCCAAACCCTTCTTTGAGATCATCGGCACATAGGCAAGAAGATCTACGGCAGTACGATTGCTGATCAAGTCTTGATTAAGGATACGACACTCGATGCCACCTACGATTGGCTTAGTACGCACTTGATGCGCTAGTACGACCACCTCTCCGAGTGCAGTGTCATCCTCCTCCATAATCACCTCTCGGTAAGCTGCTAGTGTAGCATCGTATGGGATAGTGACTTGCTTAGCTCCAATGAGTGAATAGGTGACGCTGAATGCCTTCTCGGGGAGTTTCATCGCATACCTCCCTAAACTATCTGTCACTGCCATCGTAAGCAATGTGGAGTCTTGGTTACTATATAGCAACACATGCACATTCTCCAGCGGAGTACGCTCCTTTGAGAGGACTCGACCTGTTACTTCCTGTGCAGTTGTGGCTTGTAGAGACAGGCCAAGGCAACACAGTATTATAGCTATGGTGGAAGTTACTTTTGTAATCTTCATATCTTGTCGGCTAATACAGAGCGTAGTTTCTTTCGTTCTGACGCAGAGATTGCAATAAATTCTTTTTGCCTACTCTATTGATCGGATTTTCGGCATCCTCCGCTATTTGTATCATAGTCTATATTGATCCATATTAAGGATGTTGGGTTTCGAGTGTGCCTTCATCTTTCCAAAGTAGTAGGAGATAGAGAAGCTTACTGACGGGAAGGCGGTATCTTCAAAATAGAGCACCTTGAGGTTAGGGTCTTGTCTGAATTCGTTCTCTGTACGAGATATCCGAATCGGGTTGCTAATGGCGAGTGAAAAATCCCAATCACTCCCGCTTGGTTGGTACCTCATATCTATCTTGCTCGTTAGTCTTTTCCCTACCAACACATCTTGCATCATCCAACTGTGTGCATAGGATATCCCAGCGTTAAGTTGTAGACCCGAAGCAAGGGTAAAAGTGTTATTAAAGCCAGCGTACGGCTGTGTATGTCGTTTCAGCCAAATTGCTTTTGGGTGATATTGAAAGGCCACTCCTACTTCCGCTGAAGTATACCACCAGGAGGTAATATTTCCTGAGTATGAAATGCTGCCAGTCCACTTATGTTGGGTAGGCATGTTTCTATTGGTGACAATGACGATTGGTGCTTCGTAAAAGTAACTATTTTGCAGGTAATCATTGGTGATAGAGTAGCTGAGACCTAAACCAAATGACTTCCAGTAATAGTCTAATCCAAATGAATGGGTGGAGGCGGGGCGTAGTTCAGGGTTGCCAACGGAGTAGAGATAGTCGTTTCTTTTTGTGCGATAGCTATTGGTAAGTTCAAATGGCGGACGGAAGAGCCATTTGGAGTATCTCAGGCTGATATTGCCGTATACTCCTGCATTATACCCAATTCTTATAGAAGGCAGTAATTGCCCCACATTAAGCTTTTTATTGGCTGTTCGGGAGTAGGCATAAGTATGCTCGTATTTCAATCCTCCTGTTAAGCTCCATACCCCTTTACTCATCTGTAGCTGGGCAAAAATAATGGCCAAATGCTCTTCGTACAAAGAGTGAGCGTCTGCGAGAGATTGCCCTTGTCCGTGGAAGCTATAGTTGGTGTTGCTTTTAGTCATAGTATACGAGGCACCAGACTCTAGAGCCCATATAGGGGTTAGTTGTGTAGATAACTGAGTCGCAGCGTAGAATTGTTGGTTGCTTTCATCGTTGATATTCTGCTCCTCCTTAATGGGGGTCCCATCGGTAGAGTAGCGTAAAACATCTGTGGCATGTGCTTTATTATTCAAATAGAAGAGGGAGTTCAGCCAGTTGTATTTATCGTCTCTAGAGTGCCATGAATGATTGAATTCCCCAGTGAAAGAGGTAGAGCTACTTTCCCCGTTAGTCAGTATGTCTTGCAGTAGGGGCGTGGTTGGCTGCTCTAACGCTGTAACTGATTCATACAGAGAGTTAGGAGCTCTGCGATAACTTGCCGTGCCATTAATGGAGTGTAACTCGCCGAGCTGAGCACTAGCTCCAAGGTTGAAACTATACGCCAGGTACTTATTGCTAAGGTAATGGTTATTTTCCTTGATGACTTTGTTGTCGAAGTAGTACTCCCTTTCCACAAAATAATGGGGATATCTCGACGAACTCACAGAGGCATTTGCAAACCCTTGCACACGAGAGTTGCCATATACGAGGCGAGCATATAGTCCCTCATCGTGGGCGGGTTGCTTTTTCCCATTTTTAATAGCGTTGCCAGCATAACCAAAGTCGGCAGATAGAGAGCCCGTATATCCGTTGATCTCTTTCAGAACAATATTAATATACCCACCCGTAATGCCACTTCCGAGATCGGCCGACTGCCCTAGTTGCACTTCAATTCGTTCGATCATATCTGAGCGAAGAGCTTGCAGACGGTCATGAAGGGTACCACCGGATAGGTTGGTTTTCTGCCCATTGATACGCACTTCTGCTGGGTTGCCGTCGATTAAGAAGCTATCTCCCGACTGGCTTACCCTAGGGGTTCTTCTGAGGTAATCAATGGCATTGTACCCTTTGAGTTGATACATTGGGGTATGCTTGATGTCGAACGTGAGGATTCCCTCTTTCATCCGAACCGCCCGTCTTACTGCTGTGACAGCTACCTCGTCCAGTTCATTTGAGATAGAGACTTGGCGTTTCCCCAGGTCTATGACCCCATTGATCGGAGCTGGCAATAGCTCCTCAAAGAGAACTTTGCCTTGGAACGTCGCTCGAATAGCCGTCTCTTTCTCCGAAAGGTCGAAGGCGACGTACCCAAGGGAGTCGGTGTAGTGTATCTGGATGGCCCCGGCATCTTTTTCTAAAGAAGCTAATGTCGTTAGCGTCACATAAGGAATGGGTTCACCATCGGAATCAATAATGGTTCCTACAACTTGTTGTGCGTTGAGTGACGAGAAGACCCCGAGTAGCACAGATATTATTGAAAATAAAATGAGGTATCTCTTCCTATTCATTTCATACTTGCCATTTATTATATTACGCACATTCCAGTGTCAAGTGCAACACGTCTACAAATGTAGGGAAAAAACTTCTTGGGGAGTTTTATAGCCTAGTTTTTGGCTAGGGGTGACGCATTACAATAATTTAGAGTCGACTACATATCGATACGGTGCTGTGTCGGTGAAAAGTGATTTCCACGGGGATATTTCAAAATCTCCAGGTGGGGAATAAAAAATTCTTCGGAGGAATGAAATGAAACTTCGGAGGAATGAAATGAAACTTCGGAAGAATCAAAACGCCCCCACGTGGAAAAAGAAAAATATCCACGTGGAGATTTGAGATTCCCCACGTGGATATTCGAGAAAGGAGGGAATCGGACGAATTCCCCCGTAAAGATATGTAAATAGAGATTAGAGGTTAGAAGTTAGAAGCGTCGTACTGGCGTCCCGTCAGGTAGTTTGGCAC
>CAMCJO010000132.1 GCA_945875135.1 uncultured Porphyromonas sp. | reverse complement strand
CTTTTGGTGATGTCGGGACTTTTCTCTATCTTAGAGGTCGATTTTAACGAGTATAACAGATGAAACCAATACAATTCATACAGAAGCCTCTCCTACTCATGGCTACGCTACTCACGCTCAGTGTAGCTTGCACAGCCCAGAGCAAGAAGCAGCAAGAGAACGCCAAAGCCGAGATACTGCACATCAATGCTAACTATATGCGCGAGCACATCTACGACTTTGAGGCGCATCCCGACACCTTCGTATACAAAGGTGACAAGCCCGCCATCATCGACTTTTACGCCGATTGGTGCCGTCCTTGTCGTCAGCTGGCTCCCAAGCTACAGAAGGTGGCCGACCGCTACGCTGACCAGCTCGTTGTCTACAAGGTCAATGTGGACGAAAACCCGCAGCTGGCGGCACTCTTTGGTGTCCAGAGCATCCCGATGGTACTCTTCGTACCACTCAACGATCTACCCTACAAGAGCCTCGGTGACCTCCCCATGGACCACATCGAGGGGCTCCTCGGCAAGATAGGCGTCAAAACCGATAACCAGTAAAACACTTAATACACAGTAACTATAAAACCACTACAAACTATGTCTACAGTAAAATTTCAAGATAAGATCACTGTCACCCTCTCTGGTGAGCAACCTAAGGTAGGAACGATGGCTCCCAACTTCGAGCTAGTCCGCAAGGATCTCTCCACGGCCAAGCTCTCAGACTATCGTGGCAAGCGTGTCGTCCTCAACATCTTCCCCAGCATCGACACTGGCGTCTGCGCAGCATCGGTACGTCGCTTCAACGCTGAGGCTGCTAAGCTCGACAACACCGTTGTCCTTTGCATCTCTCAGGATCTGCCTTTCGCACAGGCTCGCTTCTGCGGTGCTGAGGGTCTGGACAATGTCGAGACGCTCTCTACCTTCCGCTGCTGCACGGTACCCTCTTCAGAGCCTGCTTTCTGCAAGGGCTACGGGCTAATGATGCAGGACGGACCTCTCGCTGGGCTACAGGCTCGCTGCGTCATCGTCATCGATGCTGACGGCAAGGTCATCTACGAGGAGCTAGTTCCCGAGATCACTCAGGAGCCTAACTACGACAAGGCTATCGCTGCGCTCAAGTAAGCGAATCTTCACACACAGGGAGACGACGGCATCACAGCCACCCGTCTCCTCACATACGACAGCGGCACCACACCCCAAACATTACGCTATGGAGCATGGTGCCGCTTTTTTTTCTCCATATACATCACCTCCTATCTTATGAAAAAAGCTACCATACTATTACTCCTCCTCACCGCACTCTGTCAATCGCTCGGGGCGCAGGTTCAGGTGCCTAAACCTAGTGATGCAGACTTTGCTACGAGCAACGTGCTCGCCGTCTACGATAGCGGATTGCGCATAGCAACTATCTGCCGTGAATATATCGTCGACAGCAACCTTAAGGAGGGCGTCGTCGCTGATGTTCTCTACCTAGCTAATGCAGACGGCTCCACCAACTATGCCTTCGGTTACGACCTTAAGGAGTCGACTCACTACAACTGGAATCTAGCCAAAAACAGCTGTGACCGTCTTCATGTAGACATGGAGTACGAGGGACTCTTTATCTCTCCGACCCTAACCGTTAGCTATGCTAAGCTTGCTAACGCTCGTACCGCTACACTTCAACCTCTGCTCCTCATCGATCAGCGAGGTAACGAGACAACAAGCTATGGCATCGTCAAGATTGGCGCACAGCTATGGATGCGGGAGAACCTCGCGACACTGCGCTGGCGTGACGGCTCGAAGATAACGACTGGACTTACCAAGCCTCAGTGGCAGAGTACCAAAGAGGCTGCCGTCTGTTACTACAAAGATAGCCTCGACCTACTCGCTTCACACGGAGCTCTCTACAACTTCTTCGCTGTAATTGATTCTCGTGCCTTAGCTCCCGAGGGGTGGACTATACCCAATGACAATGAGTGGCACTCGATGATACAGTACGTAGACCCCAAGGGCTTTGAACCTAACCCTGACGACTGGAGTCGCGAGTCCGAGCACGCTGGCTTACTGCTCAAGAGTACTGAGGGGTGGAAGGTGCCCACCAAGCCTGAGCTGGGCGCTGTCCTTAAGCAGGGCAATAACTTGACAGGCTTCAATGCACGCCCCATGGGCAGCACATCGCAGTCCAAGAGTTTAGGCTACTACTCTGCTGAGGGACACCAAGCTTACTTCTGGACCTCCTCTGTTTATAATGAGAAGAACGCACTCTTCAGACGTTTCTTTTGGGATGAAGATATTGCAAACAGATGGTACGAAAGCAAGAACTACGGTTACTCAGTCCGTTGCGTCCAGCCCGCCACAAAAGTAGAGATCGTCCCATCCGCTCCCCAAGTGATAACTGGCATACAGCTAGAGAGTGGTATCAATGCTCAGACGCCCTTTATGATCCGTGCCATCAGCAAGAGCGGCGAGATCGTAGTCACAGACGCTGCTGGAGCTAAGCATACCTTTACAGTGGACAAGAGCATCGACCAACTCATGGGAGGTGTCGGCACACTCGTCTCACTACAAGCCTCAGAGCACAATAGTAAGCTAACGATCTCTGGCGACCTCATCTATCTTGACCTCTCGGGACAGGAGATCACATCGTGCCGCGTCGGAGAGGCAAACCTACTACGAGCTCTCATACTCAACAATAATAAGCTCTCCCAGCTAGCACTCCCCACGCTACCAGACCTACAGCTGCTCTATGCGCACTCTAACCAGCTGCAGAACGTATTCCTAGGAGCGCAGCCACAGCTCACGGAGTTGGTTCTCATGAGCAACCGACTCTCAAAGGTGGATTTGTCGCAGCTCCCCGCACTAAAGCAGCTAGGCATAGCGATGAACCAGCTTACAGAGCTAGACCTAACGCACAACGTAGCTCTCCAAGCCATCGACTGTCAAAAGAATAAGCTCACAGAGCTGCACGTAGCACACCTCACACAGCTCAAAGAGCTACACTGCTCTAAGAACAAGATCGCTACGCTCCCTGTGGCGGATCTGACGCAGCTCGAGAAGATATACTGCGCAGACAACAAGCTCAAGACGCTTGACATCTCTAAGCTCAACAATCTCACCGAGATAAACTGTAGCAACAATGAGCTCTCCACCCTTGATCTCAAGGGAAAGAAGGCGCTCACGGAGCTCTACGCCTTTACCAACCAGCTCACTCAGCTAGACCTCAGCGAGGCAAAAGCTATAGAGACAATCAGTATAGGAGACAATCAACTATCCCAGTTAGCTCTCGTCGATATGGGTCAACTGATGTCTCTCTCAGCTCCCTTTAATAAGCTCTCTCAGCTGACACTCACCAACTGTCCCAATCTCGGAGCCGTCTCTGTCTTTGCTAATGAGCTAGCAAGCATCTCTCTAGCAAACTGCCCTAAGCTCACAATCCTAGAGATCAACAATAACCTCTTTGCCGATCCACTACCTCTTGTAGAGAGTCTACCGACTCATCCAGACTTACAGGACAACGCTGGCTACATTGTTTTCCTCAATAGTGCTGAGTATGGCGACCTCCCCGAGGGCAATGTCCAGAGCAATGCTTTCATCACCGCTGCCAATAAGAAGGGATGGGTTGTACTCAATGGAGAGACACCGCTCACGACCCACATCTTCGAGGTCACCCCTGAAGTGGCTGGGCAGATCATCCCGACAGACCACGAGGGGTGCTATGAGATTATCGGAGCAAGCCCCGCCTTGTGGCAAGTCTACACAGCCGAGGGACTACTCGTAACGACCAGCCGTCAGGCACACGCTGACAACGTCATCGACCTCTCTCAGCTACCTCACGGCATCTACCTCGTACGGCTTATCGCCCACGACGGCTCGCAACAGAGCTACCGCATCGTCCGATAATTGTGCATTAAGAAACAACCAAATAAACATTTATGACGCTAAGACATTCTCTACAGAGTCTGCTGACTCTATTCGGAGGTCTACTTTGCGGCTTGTGTTGTGTCACTCAGGGTGCCACAGCACAAGCCCCCACGCCCCCACGCATCAACTGGACTGTAACCAATACAGCCAGCACCTCCTCAGGACTACCATCTGACGAGCTCGTATCCCTACGCTTCACCGCAGATGGTAAGCTGTGGGTGAGTACGAATATCGCTTTCGCCAGCTACGACGGGACCAATTGGCACACCTATGGCGCTGACGATGGGCTTACGTGGGGCGAGGTGCTAATGGGCAAGGTCTATATTGACCCTCAGCAAAATGTATGGCTCACCTCTGACGAGCATGGTATGGCTCGAATCGACCCCACAGGAGCTGTGAAGCTCTATATGCCAAGCGAAAACGTCGAGCAGGGGCTAGCCAGTGAACTAGTCCTAGACATCGTACAGGACAACAAGCAGGGATACTACATCTCCAATTGGGTAAGGTCTGGCACGACACTCTCCCACCTCAGTGCTGAGGGCGTGTGGCAACATTATAACTTTAACATCGTGGGTAGCAACCCATTTGACAAGCTCCTCTGTCTTGCTTACGACACGGAGCGAGGGGTACTCTATGGGGGGACACTCTTTTCAGGAGTTATGTACTTCGATGGAGAGCGGTTTGTACCGCTTACAGAGGAGTATCAGACGTCTGTCAGCGAACTTACGATCTCTGGCGACACCCTCTATGCTGCTACCGATCTAGGATTGATGCGAGTCGATCTAGTCAATAAAGCTTTCGTCTCGATGATGACCACGGCTGAAGGACTTGCCGATAACTTCTCCACCTCTGTAGCTGTAGACGCTCAAGGCGCTATATGGGTAGGCTCAGACGGTGCTGGCGTCACACGCATCTCACCTCAAGGGAAAACAACTATATACAACACCACCAATGGACTCTCTGCAAACGATATAAACGCCATCACTTTCTCGCCACAGACAGGGCGTCCTTATCTTGCCACACGACACGGAGGGGTCTGCTATCAGACAGCTGAAGGATCCTGGAAGTATATAGGTTCCAACGGCTTAGCCAGCAATAGTGTCAATGGGATGCTCTTCGATGGAACTAATCAGTGGTATGCGACCTCTGCGGGGGTGTCACACTTCGATGGAAAGATATGGCACAATCACAAGCTCCAGAGAGAGGACAAGAAGGGTTTCGCAAAAGAGTACATCTCCCGCATACTGATGGATAGTCGCCCCGACAAAAAGAACGTATGGGCCTCTGGTTATGGTGGCGTAGCGCAGTATAATATGGAGCAGCAGGAGTGGCACATCTACCCCTATACGACTACTATAGAGAAGGAGGGCGAGTCCCCTAAGACTCACTATCCACAGATTGCGCTGATGCAGACCACCAATGGCGACTTTTGGGTCACAACCTTTGGTGAGCGACTAGGCTTCGGCACTTTCAAGCCTGAGGACGGCAGCTTCTCCTTCTATAATGACAAAAACATCTCCGCTTTGCCTGAGGGTTGTAACTCTTTCTTTACCGCAGTCGAAGCTCCTGATGAGTCCATCTGGTTCTGCTCTGTCGATGGCGTACTCATACGAGACAAGAAGGGCGAGTACCGTATGGAGCGCTTTCCCATAGAGATTCAAGTAACCGACCCCAACACTGGCAAGCCCGTCACAGGCTACGACAATAATGTTCGCAATGTCACCTTTGCACCTGATGGCAAAGTGTGGATTAGCAAGCTCAGTGGGATCATCATTTACGATCCCAAGAGTGGAGACAAGGTCGCTGAGACGGGTCCAGCTGATGACCCGATGACTATCGTCACGAAGATCGTCTTCGACAAGGAGGGCAATGCCTTCATCGGGACACTCCTCGACGGACTCTTCGTCCGTACCAAAGAGGGACTCTATCGCCACCTCGACGAGTCGTATGGCTTGGGACTGAAGCAGCAGATCTTCGACCTCTATATGAGAGAGGGTAAACTATATGTCTGCACGGATCTCGGAGTTTTTGAGACTACTCAATATGGCGAAATCATCGAGCAGATAAGAGCTAACGAGCCTATCGAATCAGGGATAGCTCCTCTCTTCAAGCTCTACCCCAATCCTACCACAGACTACGTCATCTTACCCTCCGAGGCTTTGGCGTATCGATTGATAGACATGCAGGGGGCAGTCATCCTCTCAGGCTGCGACAGCAAGCTACATCAGATCAATCTGCAGGGAGTACCCGCAGGACGCTACATACTCAGCTACCTCGTGGGCGAGCAGTGGATTAACGAGCAGTTAATAGTCAAGTAGTCTACGATCCTAATCACAGCTGCCTAACGAAGACAACAGACAGCTCCACTACCGAGGGTTCAATCGCTAAGTAATCGCGGTTGAGCCCTCTGCTTTTGTGCTGAGCCGTAAAAAGTCGAAAGCTCAGCGGAGTTGGAAATTTTCCACGTGGCTATCGTGCTAGCATCGCTTGTTTATCGGGGGGGCGTCGTATATTCAATTAGTAAATGCAACTCATACCTACAAAAAATGGATCGCACCCT
>CAMCJO010000131.1 GCA_945875135.1 uncultured Porphyromonas sp. | reverse complement strand
AGGCACTATCTGACAGTCTCAGACAAGATTTAGGACTACCAGTGCTTCCAGACAGCCTATTTGTATATTAGTGCTATTGTTCTATCCATATATGATTTTAATACTAACTACAGAAGCGGGGGATCAATCACATATAGAAGTGATTGATTGGCTAAAATGTTTCAAGGCTAACTACATAATACTTACAGGTGAGAGCCTTTTATTTGGTAGCAACACCATAGTCTATAAGGACGGATGTATATTCTGCAATGGCGTAAACCTCACAAAAGAGGTAAGTGTCGTGTTTTTTAGACGTTGGATAACTCCAACTCGTATACAATTGTCAGAAGATAAGATTCTAAACGACTCTATCTTAGACAATCTATTGGGAGAATTGTTTGCATTTAGAAAAATCCTTGAAAATAACCTGAAGGATGCATTTTGGATTCCAACAGGAGAAGTGATTGGTGTGAATAAGATGTCCGTATTGAAACTCGCCAAAAAAGTCGGACTTAAAACGCCAAAAACTCTTATTACGAATAGCAAAGAAGAGCTACTTAACTTCATTGCTGAAACGCCACAAGGTGTTATTACTAAGGCTATAGGAAATTACTCTCCTGTTTATACCTCACAGAATGAAGTTTTGAACCCAGTGTATACAAAAGAAGTTGATAAAGACTTCATAGAGTCTACCTGTCCCAAAACGTTTGTCATCTCCTTGTTCCAAGAGAAATTGTCCAAATTATTAGAACTCAGAGTATTCTATCTTCTTGGACACTTCTATACTACTGCGATTATGTCCCAACAAAACCTAGCGACTTCTCTAGACTCTAGAGAACAAACAGCAGAAAACAGATGTAATCTAGAGCCCTATAAGTTGCCTATAGACATCGAGGAAAAAATAGACATTTTACTTAGCAGGTTAAAACTAAACACGGGCTGTATAGATTTAGTCCTAACGCCTGAAAATGAGTATGTGTTTTTGGAGGTAAATCCAGTAGGTCAATTCAGTGGGTATTCTAGACGCACAGGGCTCAATATACCCCAACATATTGCATCTGTTCTTGTCAGCATAGATCAAAATGGATATACTAAAGCAGATTGACGGTTTGTTTTTGAAAGGGTTAATCCCAGTGGCTTTTTACAACTCAAAAGTGTCAAAATTCAACACTTTGAAATCATCTAGCGATTCTAGGCTGTGGGAACCCTATTGCCAAAGAAATATTGCTGTTGCAGATGCATCATGTCTTGTAAGTAAGATTTATGAGATATATTAGCCTATTGCCAAGCGTTGTCATCGTGAATGGCAAGTCGAAATCTGCTGTTTTTAATATGGATGCTGGGATGTACGACTCCATTCCGTCATCTTGGGGATTGTTTTTAACCTCTGTGTCACAGCAAAGATCCATAGCTATAGACATCTTCACAGAAGAAGCTCTATTATATTCAATAGATCCATTAGAAATGAGGGAGTTTCTATTGTTTAATAATCTTGCTATTGAGTCGGATTTCTCAATTCCGTTTCAAAACACAACTCTTAGCAACTGGGACATTCCTTTTGAATTTGAGTCATTGATTGTAGATGCAAATACTGAAAACGACTCTTTGAAATTCATTGAACTTCTACCCAATTTCAGACTTTCTCGATTTACACAGGTCAGATTGTTTTTTAAGTCTTCACTTTTACACCTTCGCCAAGTGATTGCCAAGTTAGTTGCAAAAGGGTATTTCAATATTGAGTTCATCGTTAATTACTCGAATAATGAGCAGTTGAGTAATTATCTGAAACTTTTAGACGACTATCCCTTTCACTTGTCTAAAATCATTCTAATGGGAGCCGAACGAGATGAAATGTGTGGCAAAAGAATGGTGCTTAATAAAAAGGTCCTTTCAAATTGCTCTGCCTGTGGAATAATAAGCGAAAATTTACTCAGTATTAATATTGAGACGTATGCAAAGTATCTACGGGGGAATACCTGCTTGTGGAAAAAGATTTCGGTATCTTCTAATGGTGATGTAAAACATTGTCCATCAATGAGTTTTTCTTATGGCAGGCTTGGAGAAATTGATTTTCTAGATGTAAAGAAAGATAGTAGATATAAACTATTCTCCGAGATAAAAAAGAGTGAGATTCCTATTTGCTGCGATTGCGAATATAGAGTGTTTTGTACAGACTGTCGGTGCTATATCGTAAACCCTCTTGACATATATTCAAAACCGCGAAAATGTAGATACTCTCCATATTGACATCAAGGGACAAGATGAAAATTACTTGCCAGCGAGATTCTATGGACTGCGGTCCAGCATGTTTGGTGATGGTGTGCGGTCACTATGGAAGGCGATTTCCCATAGAACGAGTGCGAGAGTTATGTCACATCACAAGGACGGGCGTTTCTTTATTGGGGATTAGTGAAGCTGCTGAAACATTGGGTCTGCGTACGCAAGGGATCTCATGTTCACTAGACTCTCTACTTGAAGTTGAGTTGCCCATTATTCTTCATTGGCAACAACGACACTTTGTCGTTTTGTACAAGATAGAAAAGAGGCGAGGCAAGTATATATACCATATCGCCGATCCAGCATTAGGAAAGGTAAAGCTTACAAAAGAGGAGTTTTCTGTTTCTTGGTTAACCTCTATTGAAGATAGTACGCCACTTGGAGTAGCTCTCTTATTGTCACCAACCCCTGAGTTTCAAAAACAAAGAGAGGATACTATCCAAGACCAAAAGAGCCTTAGACGCCAAGGATTGTCGCACTTCGTTTTTTACTTAAAACGTTATCGACAAGAAATTGGGTATGTGTTTTTATGTCTTTTGGTTACTAGTTTACTTCAGCTCGTATTCCCTTTCTTAACGCAAAGTCTTGTTGATGTTGGAATTAGGAATAGTGATTTGAACTTCATCACATTAGTCTTGATAGCTCAATTCGTTTTATTTCTCTCTCAACTATCTGCTGGATTTGTTCGCTCATGGCTAATGCTCCATGTGAACTATCGGGTCAACATTCTCTTTATTTCCGATTACCTAGCGAAGCTGATGCGACTTCCCATCAGGTTTTTCGATTCCAAGAATGTAGGAGACATTTTACAGCGTATCTCAGACAATAGCCGAATACAGAATTTTCTTACAGGCTCATCTATTGGGACGCTTTTTTCATTCGTCAGCTTCATTATTTTTGCGATTGTACTTGGAGTCTATAGCCTGCCAATATTGGCTCTATTCTTATTAGGGAATACTCTTTATATTGTTTGGGTTGTCAGCTTTATGAGATACCGTCGCGAAATTGATAATCGACGTTTTGCTCAAGCAGCAGCAGAGCAGTCAAATCTCTACCAGCTTGTCACAGGAATGCAAGAAATCAAGCTCAACAATAATGAGCAAGAGAAGCGATGGGAGTGGGAGCGAATACAAGTGAAGCTTTACAAAATAGGAATTAAAGGATTGGCATTGGGTCAGGTGCAGCAAGTAGGAACCATATTCTTTAGCCAAACCACTAATCTATTGGTAACATTCATCGCAGCCCGTTCTGTCGTAAATGGAGAGATGACTCTTGGTATGATGATGGCACTCACGTACATCATAGGGCAGCTTTCGGCACCCGTTGAGCAGTTTATTGGATTTGCGCAATCTCTTCAAGATGCTAGAATCAGTATCGACCGCTTGAATGAGATCAATAGTAAGCAAGACGAGATAACACTTGACACTCCGATGAGGAGCGATTTACCAGAAGATGAGAGCATATACGTTGAACAAATTAGTTTTAACTACGAAGGAGCTGATAGAGATTATGTCCTTAAAGGACTCTCCCTAACTATACCACAAAATAAAGTCACCGCAATTGTCGGAGCTAGTGGAAGTGGTAAAACAACACTTCTCAAATTGTTACTTGGTTTTTACCCGCCTCAAATAGGTGAAATTCGTATTGGGAATACACCTTTAGCTCAGATTAATCCACACTTTTGGAGAGCGCAGTGTGGCGCAGTTATGCAAGAGGGCTACATATTTTCTGATACAATTGCGCACAATATCGCAATGGAGCGCAATGTAGATACATCTCGGTTGATAGATGCAATAGAAACAGCTAATCTCAAAGACTATATTGATGGGCTTCCACTTGGGGTAAACACAAAGATTGGGATGGATGGTAATGGCCTAAGCCAAGGTCAGCGACAACGTATCTTAATAGCACGAGCAGTATACAAACGACCACGCTATATCTTCTTAGATGAAGCGACCAATTCACTAGATGCCAATAATGAACAGCAAATAATGCAACATCTCAAGTCGTTTTACAATGGAAGGACTGTTGTAATTGTGGCTCATAGATTAAGTACAGTCAAAGATGCAGACAACATCATTGTTTTAGATCAAGGAGAGATTGTTGAACAAGGAACACATACAGAACTAATAGCACAACAGAGCTACTATTATATGCTAGTACACAATCAACTTGAGTTAGGGTCATAAATTATGTCAGAACGAAAAATTGAAATCCTTGACTATAGTCCTGAAGTTCAAGATGTTTTAGGCAGAGTGCCATCTCCAATTTTGAAAATCACTCTGACTGTTTTGATTCTAATAGTAGTCATTATATTCATCGGTAGCATAGTTTTTCGTTACCCCGATACAGTAACGGGGGAAGTCAAAATATCATCATCAACACCGACTCAAGTCATTGTGGCTCAAACAGCTGGGTATTTAGACGAGTTAGATCCTTTAAGAGATAAAGCGATTCAAACAGGCGATATTATCGCATCTATTCAAAACACAGTCAATACTCAAGAGGCTATAACTCTTAAAAAAGTCGCATTGCGCGTGGATACCGCTATTTCCACAAGCATTGTAACTCCCGAGCTCTTATCGACATGTTTGTCTTTTCAACCCAAAACCTTAGGCAGTCTATCCGATGCTTACAATCAATGGATAGAAGAAGTGCAAAGTTATTTAGACTTTATACAACAAGACTACCGTAAGACTCGTATCAATCTCCAAAGAGATCTGATTGAACTACAGTCAAAGAGAAAAGAAGGGTCACAAAAGCAAGCGCAAATTATGGGCGATAGGTACCTAATCGCTAAAGAACAATTCCGACGAGACAGCTTGCTACATACCCAGGGAATTCTTTCCGATGAGGAATACGAATCTGCAAAAGCCCTATATAAACAAGCTCAACATAGCATTGTAGACTTCTCACAATCTCTGATTTCTGCACAACAAGGGATTGTCGAAAGTGAGATTTCCCTAAGCGATTTAGAAAAAAGCTTCAAGGAGGAAATGCTTCAACACCACAGATTATTAGCAAGCTATACGAGAGATTTATTAGTCTCTATTTCCAATTGGGAAAAAACCTACCTTTTATTAAGTCCCATTTCTGGCACTTTAAATTATTGGGGAAATCGTTACAATCATCAATATGTGCAGGTTGGTGAGCCTATCTTTAGTGTAGATCCCATAGAGACCTCTACTCCACATGGATCAATGACGGTAACACCCAATAAGGCGGGTAAAATAGCCGTAGGACAAAAAGTATTGATACGTCTATCAAACTATCCAGATGAAGAATTTGGTTTTATAACTGGAGAGGTCGCAAATATCTCTACTCTTCCAGACAAAGATGGAAACTATAGAGTAGATATTCTACTTCCCAAGAATCTCACAACAAGTTATGGAAGAAATCTTCCTATTCAAAGAGAGTTGCAAGGAACAGGAGAGATTGTAACTGCTAACTACCGACTGATAGAGCGTTTTATTATGCCGATTCGTAAGATGATAAACCAAAGGACATAGTTAGTAACTTCCATCATATCAAAGGGCGTGATTACTCTTTAATCAGATGAGAGAGTGTTGGGTCAGCTTTGATACGAGCAGTCTCAGAGTCTACGAGGGATAGCACCTCTTGCTTGACTTGGCGATAATTGGCTTCAATAGTCTCCCGCAGACTATCGGAGCCATTTTCGTTTGTGAAGTCCGCTATGATGGGGATAGGCTGGTAAGCTTTCGTTTCAGCTGAGACCTTGGCAACATCCACAACGATTTCTGCGTGGAATATTTTCTGATCGATGCGTTCATCGAAATTGTCAGAGACAGCCCCAACGAACATACCTTGTGTAAGGTTACTAATCTTACTTGCAGGAATCAAGCTATCCATCTGCGTAGATATAGATGTGGACTTGTCGTTACGATTGATGGTCATGGACTGCCGTTGTTGTAGAACCTTACCAAAACGCTCGGAAAGCGTCTTAGCTGTTTCTCCTACAACTTGCCCGCTAAAAACATTACCCACCGTGTTCTGTATCACCTTACTCTCCTTATCGCCATAGTCTCGGGTCAGCTGCGAGAAGTCCTGAAAGCCTAGACACACAGCGACCTTGTTACTTCTGGCTGTGGCTATCAGGTTATCTAGACCACGAAAGTAGATAGTCGGTAGCTCGTCGATAATTACCGAGCTTTTAAGTTGATGCTTCTTATTGATAAGCTTCACAATGCGAC